>CAYNYM010000371.1:0-4219 GCA_964401325.1 uncultured Desulfobacteraceae bacterium
AGGGTTCGGAAACTAATAGCCTTTAGCCTACAGCCTAAACAACCTGAACAGTTACTTTTCTGACCAGGAGAATACATACGGAAGTTTTATGGGTGTGCTTGGCTCTGAACTTCTCCTGCACTGTTTTTTGGCGTGGAGCGCTTATCAGGATTGGAAGTCTCGATTTCCGCCATGAATCCCATAACAGGGCAAAGACCGGAAAAGGAAATCTACTCCCAATATTAATCAGGTATACTTCAGAGATATTTCCTCTTGAAAACTGCTATTTTATCCATATGTTTCCGTAACGACCCTCCCCTTTTAAAAGAAGTCGTAATTTACGCATCCTCCGCATCAATCAGACCCGCAGAATTGCTCTGGCGGAAATGAGATCCGGGCTTGCATCGTTGCATTTCATCCTGTATGATTCTATATTATGGAAAAATGCAACTTGGAAAGCATTTTTCCGAATGGTCAGATGAATCTACCTTTTGCTGCTCCTTTAGACAAAAACCCGATACAAGCGACAAGAAAGGAGGAAAGAGATGAAAATAAAGATTACTTACTGCGTACCTTGAAACTATCTCCCACAGGCCACCAGTCTGGCGGCCGAGATATCCGATAAATTCGGAATCGAATCGGAGCTTATCAAAGGAAATAACGGCATTTTCGATGTCACGGCAGAAGGTGATCTTCTTTTCTCGAAGCACGAGGTGGGTCGCTTTCCGGAAAACGACGAGATTATCGAAAAGCTTCGCAAGTCGAATAATTGGTAACAGTGCCCGGACGTCTTTGAAAGAAACCCCCATTGGATCATGCCACCAATGGGGGGCGGTGGAAAGTTCTTGTTTCAGGGAATTTTTTTTATTCCATCTTTGTGATCATGCACTCCAGGAGGTAGTCATCAATGAAATCATTACAAAAAGATCTAGAGGCATTTGCAGAGGAACTGAAGGCACTCACTCTCGCGACGGAGAAATTGACCAGGAAAATGGCAACGCTCGAAAGGCCCGAAAGACCCAAGTCGAAAAAGGCAGGGCCCCGAGGAACGACTAAACCGACCAAAGGATCAAGGGAAGCAGGGCCCAAAAAAATTACGGGAATCGACACGGTTTTCACCACAATAAGAAAGAGCAGGAAAGGGGTCGGCATGGCCAAAATTAAGGCCAAAACCGGCTTTAATGAAAGGAAAATATGGAATGCAATCTATCGCCTCAAAAATGGGGGTAAGATTAAGAATATCGACAGAGGGGTTTACGAGTCTATTTAAAATCGAATCAGAGGCATAAGACAAATGCAAGGCTCCAACGTTTGACGGCTTCGTAAAAAGTCAAAGACCAGCCCCTCATGGATGCCGACCATGGTACACACTGGACCCAGGGGCGCGGGATAAGCATACGGTTTAAATAGCTTCCCTGAACCGCGGAATGTCGAAGTGAACCATTCATCATCCTGAGGTTTCTTGTTCGACATGCGATGTCGGATACTCACTGCAGCGTGGAATCCCCGATCGAAGAACCCGCGGAAAGACGATCACGCCTCACGCAAAGAGAGGGGGATCAATCGGGTCGCGAAGGCTGGAAAATATCGGGGCATGATTTGGTCAGTTAAAAAATTTAGGACCTTGACTTTTGACACTTATTTAATTAACTTACCAAAAATATAAAACAATGTTCGATTTTCAATTTCTATTTTTCGATCGGCCCAGCAGGATTCAAGAGAAAGCTTGGGACGTCGGTGAAGAGTGATTTCCGCCGGTTGTATCAAGCATTAGCCCAAACTGTAAAGTGCATAAGTTCCATTGCAGCTCCTGACAGGAATTGATGATTAAAGGCAGGAATTTTGAATTCCCACCATAATTCTCTCATCGTGATCGTATCATCCTTCAGACCATCGCACTATCCGAGCCAAACTCAAAGGATTGAGAAAGGTATGAGTTGTCGATACGATTCAGGCGGTATATCCCCGAGGTCGTTGATTTCCGAATACCGCCGCCCGGGCCGATATCTCTATACTCACCATGCGTGAAGGTCTCTTTATGAGGAGACAGGCATAAATTTCATAATTTTCCATATCATAGATAACAGAAGAAGGAGTTATTGGTGCAAGAAAGTAAACGAAATCAACTTGAAGCGAAACTCAAGAGGATGCTCAAGCAACTTGATCAGGCCGAAGCCAAACAAAAGCAACCGGCCAATCAATCCGGTGTAGGCAATGTTGTCCGTCGCAGGGCCGGTCAAAAAGACAAGCGTTTTTCCATCTGAATCAATGCATGGATGAATCGAGGTGTTCATTCATCAATTCAGCACGGTACACATCGGCGGTTTCAAGTCTCTCAATACAGGCTATCGGGTGGTCTTTGCCGCAGAGAAAGGGCAAAAGACCCGTCCACGATAAATGTCAAAGTGGTTTGGTAGTCCGCTTCAAACATAAATAAGGGTATTTTATAACATTAAGGCTTAGGGCGATCATGATTCCATGGGAGTTCTTGGGCAGTGCACAGGTGCCGGGAAACGGCGGAGAGCTCAGCCTTTATAAGCGCGGCATGGAATTCTCGATCAGGATGGACGGTTATGAAATCATGAACAGCCGTGTCCATGGATCGGAGGGTGCCCTGTCCCAGCTCGCTTGCGCAAGGGTCGCCGACCATCCCGCGCCCCGGGTCCTGATCGGGGGTCTGGGCATGGGGTACACCCTGGCCGCCGCTCTGCAGCGACTCGGTGCCAAGGGGCGGGTGGAGGTAGCCGAAGTGGCACCGGTGGTGGTGGAGTGGAATCGGGGCCCCCTTGGGGACCTCGCAGGTAGACCCCTTGAGGACGACCGGGTCACCATCCGTGAGGTCGATGTCGCCCGCACGCTTAAGGAAGGACATCGGTCCTACGACGCCATCCTGCTGGACGTGGATAACGGCCCCGAGGGCCTGACCCGGAAGGGCAACGACTGGCTTTACGCCCGGGCGGGATTGGATGCGGCCTTTAGGGCTCTGCGACCCAGGGGCGTGCTGGCCGTATGGTCGGCAAGTTCCAACCGGGCATTCGCCCGGCGCCTTTACCGGGGTGGTTTCCAGGTGGACGAGGTCCCCGTGCGGGCGCGAGGTCACCGCGGGGGAGGTCGGCATACGATATGGATCGCCGCACGGGATTCCTGACCTCAAAACAAAAGGCGTGACGCTCCGGCTTCAAATCCAGACCGAATCTCTCAGCTTATCTTCTAGGGAGACATGCACCCGAAAGGCTATGGCAGAAACCTTTTATCCTTGCGGGAGACAATTCTGAAGGCGGGAAAAGAGGGACTCGCTCGCTTGAACCGGCAGCCCGTTTCCAGATTCACCGCAGAATCTATGGGCATAATCGGGGCCAAAAAGGTCCCTGATGATCACGAAGACCTGATCCTCCGCCAGGCCGCTGTTTTGCAGGTCACCAATGGCATCCACTAGCAATTCCTCAAAAAATTCCTCTGAAATGGTAGGTCGTTGTTCCATATTCCTCTCTTGAAAACTACACATTTAATCTATCGGCAGATGGGATAAGATTTGCACACTCCGCCCAAATCGGAAAAAATATTATTTAATATCACATAAGATTTTTCGACGCAACTTTTTTATTCCCCTCAGATTCATTATCAAGGCTTTGACTGATGCCACCGGATGCAACGGCCCATCAGGGGAGCACCCGGACCGACCTCAGGGCATTTTGAATGCGCATGGCCTCTTTCTTGGAATTTTTGTTGACCTCCCGGAATATTTTTGTTAGACAACCGATTCTCACTGAGATAATATTCAGAAATTAGATGTCGATTATAGTTATTCCCCGGTAGCTCAGTTGGTAGAGCGGGTGGCTGTTAACCACCTTGTCGGCAGTTCGAGTCTGTCCCGGGGAGCCAGAAATCAACAGGGCTCGTTCCTTGAAGAACGGGCCTTTCTTTTGGGCTCACCATGCCGTGTTGGGTCTACATCATCCAAAATGAGAATTCCGGGTAACTGTTCAGGTTGTTTAGGCTGTAGGCTAAAGGCTATTAGTTTCCGAATCCTTCGCTATCCGCGCATTGATCGAAGCAGGGTGCCCAAAACCTTCTCGGCTTCCACAATACATTTCTTCTTTGGGGAATTCCCTGGTTGCTCGATAGATCAGAAGTACCACTTCATCAGCCAATTCAAACGCTCTGAGTTTCCTATGATCGCGCATCTTCCCTTCCTGCGGTACCTCACAGCCTAAATGCCTACAGCCTATCTGGCTGAGTA
>CAYNYM010000372.1:0-4215 GCA_964401325.1 uncultured Desulfobacteraceae bacterium
TCAAGATGCACCAGGCCGTAGGCACATCCACGGCCCTGATGATTTTTACGGCCATGGGGGGATCACTCTCTTTCCTGATAAACGGTCTGGGAGTCCAGGGACTGCCCCCCTATTCAACGGGGTACATCAACTGGTTTCAGTGGATCCTCCTGGCAGGCTGCAGCATACCCCTGGCCGTTGTGGGAGCCAAGACCGCACATCTATTGCCGGCCAAACAACTCAAATACCTCTTTATCGCGGTGATGTTTTACATGGGCCTTAAAATGACCGGGATTTTTGCATGGCTCCATCTCCCCATATAGCAACCGATCCACCATTCTCGCTTCAATCTTGGCAGAGAATTTCACGTCAACCCCCTCCGGCCCGATATTGAGGTTTATCGGGCCTTGATTTTCGGCTTGATACAGAAAGCCAAGAGGCCGGAGGGGGACCACATCGCGATGTCCGATTTCCATATCGTCCTTTACGATATGGACATCCCTTTTCCCCATGATCTATCAAAGGCCCGGCGGGCATCAAACCCCGGGCCAGGCTGCCACCTAAACGTCCTCGTACAGGGACCTGCGGGAAGGATGCATGGCGTCGAGGACCTGGCTGGCGTTGTTCGAGGAAACCGCCTCCAGCTCGCCGGTGGGTTTTTGCAGCACCACCCCGGATTCAGTGAGCGTCCTGTATCGGGCCTTGCGCTCCTCCTTGTCCGGGCAGCAGACCAATTGGCAGTTGGCGCACGACACCCGCATCTTGTCGTCCGTGTAGAAAAAATATCTGCCGCCCGGGGCGGACGGCCATTGGGAGTGTGCCTCGCTCATCCTCTCGTGGGCTTCGCGGAGCCGGGCGTCGTTTTTGGGAACGGGAAACCGACCCGGCGACCAGGTGGACCATTTGCCCGAGGAATGCAGCCCGGTAAAGCCGCTGCACACCAAGTCGCACCTGCCGTAATCACCGCGCTTCGCATAGGATGTTTCCACACCGCCCAAGGTGACCGAGGTCGTGTTTTTGCCGTCCATAAATTTTGCCACGCAGGAGGCCATGCACAGGCGGCAGGAGTCGCAGTAATTTTCCTCAGGCGGCAGGGGAGGGGTCGGGGAAAGCTTGGCCGTGGTCACCACCGCCCCCAGGATAACGGCCGCTCCGTGGCTTTGGGTGATCACGTTGCCCGAAAGGCCCATGTGCCCCACGCCGGACCGCACGGCCAGGTAGCGGTGTGAAATGTCCGGCTGATACAGGTCCGCCGGATAGCCGGATTCCGACGGTCGAAATACGTTATTGGCCGCCACGGCCACGGCATGATGGCCCTTTTGCGTGAGGTAATTCGCCAGGTGCAGGGCGATGCCGCTGGCCGTCACGTTTGCGCGGATCATCTCCTTTTCCATGGGAAGCCTTTCCTTCTTGGCGAGGTAGGGAAGAATAAGGGACGGGTCCAGGCCCACCGCGAAACTGATCGCCGACCGGGCCTTTGGCAGCACGTAGGAAAGGTCCGTGGAAGGGGGGCCTCCGGCGAGCGTCTCCACAGTTGCGATCCCGGCCGCCAAGGCCCCTTCGATAACAACGAATTCCCTAACGATTTGGCTCAAGTAATCCATGGTTCCGAGGACTTTTCATTTTTGCCCTGGCAAGGGGCATTGTACCGATTGCGCCTAAAGGAGTTTTTCCGCCCCGCTGAAGACCTCCTCGACTTGCAGGGCCGCGGCCCCGTGACCGGGATGTTGTGAAGGGTTCCATGATTTCATGTGGTCGAAAACCGGTCCGTCTTTGTGGTACGCGATCGTGCCCTTGACCTGGTACGACTTTTTCTCAGCCGTAATGAAAAGCACGGAGCCCCTGCTGCCGGCAAGGATATTTTTCTGTGTCTTGTCGAAGAAATTGTTTGCCACAACAATCGTCTCATCATCGAACAGGCTCACGCAGGTGGCATATATGGCATTCGGGAGACCTTCATTGTCCACGGTGGTTAGAACCACCGGGCCCTTGCGTTGTTCCCATGCCTGGATGACTGATTTCGGAAGCTTGGCCATTCTTTGTTCTCCTTTTCCTTTTCTTTGATTGACATCCCGTGCCGCTTGAGGGAAACGCGTGAAACGGGCATCCTTCTCCGGGCGGCCGTTATGTGGTATGTGCAATATGCCCCTTGGGTTCCGAACAATCAATTGAAAATTTCAATCTCTGAGGAACCCTGCTCATCAAAGCGGGGGTGGGACGTGGATTTTTTGATTGAACCGACAAAGGCATCATGGATTGCAAGTCACCGATAGCGGCAGACCGCCTCAGATGGCCGAAACTCATGAAGGGGCTGATGAGGCGGTACAAGCGATTTCTGGCCGATGTGTGCCTCAGAAACGGCCATTTCTTTACGGCCCACTGTCCCGATTCCGGGAGCATGCGGGAGTGCTCGGAGCCGGGCCGATGGGTCTATCTTTCCCTCTAAAACGTCCCGAAAAGACGCACCCGATACAGCAGGGAATTGATCGACTTACCGAACTCCCTTGTCGGGGTCAACACCATGGAGCCCAATTGCCTGGCCCTGGCCTCCGTGGTCGCCGACAGGGCCCCCGAACTGGTTGGGACCGGATCAGGAGACGGAAGTGGAATGCGGGAAAAACTCCCGCATAGACCTCCTGCTTGAAAAGGGGGCGCGGCGCTGCTTCATAGATTGATAAAAATAATTTAAGACGTACGTTAATCTCCGATTTTTCGCTTGAGATGTATCTCGTATTTTTTCATCCGACTCCAGACCGTCACCCTCGAAACACCCAGTATCCGTGCTGCTGCCGATTGATTTCCACCACTCTTCTCCAAGGCGGCGACAAGTTGCCTCTTTTTGACCTCATCGGTGCCCTCAAACACGGATCTCGGCCGGCTCAACGCCTCCTTTCCCCGAAAAAAATCCGGAGGGAGGTGATAGGGCTGGATCATAGCATCATGGCAGGAGACAAACGCATACTCCAATGTGCCCTTCAGTTCCCTCACATTCCCGGGCCATGGGTATTCGACCAGCAAGGACATCACCTCATTGGAAATTCCATGGATTTCCTTTCCGCTTTTCATCCGAATTCTTCTGGAAAAAGACTCTGCAAGCAAGGGGATATCTTCCACCCGGTCCCTCAGGGGAGGCACGGTGATTGGTATCACATTGATCCTGTAAAAAAGATCCTCCCTGAAAGCTCCTTTTTCCACGAGCCGCTTGATGTCTTTATTGGTTGCAGAAACAATCCTTACGTCAATATAGACTGGCTTGTTTTCGCCTACTCTTTCGACAACGTTTTCTTCCAGCACCCGAAGCAGTTTGACCTGTGTACTAAGGGGCAGATCGCCGATTTCGTCCAGAAAAATATCGCCGCCCCGGGCGGCTTCAAACCTTCCCTTTCTTGCCCTGTAGGCCCCGGTAAAGGCCCCCTTGACGTGCCCGAAGAGCTCGCTTTCCAGCAGAGATTCATTCAATGCGGCACAATTGACCTTTACAAAAGGCTTTCTTCGCCGAGGCCCGGTCTCATGAATGGCCCTTGCGACGAGTTCCTTCCCTGTCCCGCTTTCGCCAAAAACAATCACAGGGGCATCCGACTTGGTCGCGTTCTTGACCCGCTCAAACACGTTTTGTATCGCGATTGAAGACCCCAACATGCCGTGAAACCCGTCCTCCGATTGGAGTTCCCTTTGCAGGGCTTCAATATGGTTTTCTTTTTCAATGACAGCCGAGATGTCCGTAAGCGTTTCGACCGCCCCGATCACTTCTCCCTCCCGGTTCTTAAGAAGAGAAGCGTTCTTCAATACATGAACGTGGCTTCCATCACTCCTTGTCAAAGTGCACCTTTGCATCCTCAGGCTCCCGGTCCGGAACAAGACGCACCAATATTCCCCGTTGCGGTCACGGGCGATCTCGCAGATATCACATTTGAGGGCGGAGCACCGGCTCCCGATCAAATCCTCCTTGCTGTAGCCTGTCATGCCCCCGAGGGCCTTATTGGCGGACACAATGGTCCCTGTCCGGTCCACGATCATGACTCCGTCCTGTATCGTGTTAAAAACCGTCTCCCAGTACCGGCCCAAATCTCTTAAAGACATGCCTTTCTCTCGGATGTAACTGTTCAGGTTGTTTAGGCTGTAGGCTAAAGGCTATTCGTTTCCGAACCCTTCGCTATCCGCGCATTGATCGAAGCAGGGCACCCAAAACCTTCTCGGCTTCCACAATTCTTGATTCACAGCTAGAAACTTCATCAG
>CAYNYM010000373.1:0-4209 GCA_964401325.1 uncultured Desulfobacteraceae bacterium
GCGTCTCCGAGGCGGTCGATAAGGGGCTTCCCAAAACCAAATCCATGAAGATCCCCTTCCGGATGGAGATGTCCGGTTTTGCTCGAATCCCGGGAAGTCTTCCCGTGGTGGGGGATATCGGTGAGGTCTGGCCCATTCTGGCCTCCCGGGTCGCGGACGCCCTGGATATCAGACTGGACTTCATGAGCTACAAGCAGTCCCTGCCGGAGGGGCAGAAGGTCCGGGAGTGGATCGTAAGAAACGTTGAGGCCATCAGCAGGGAGAGGCTCTACGCCGCCGACAACACCCTCTTACCCGCCTTTTGAGCCGAGATTTTTATTATGAACCGCAGGTCGCGAGCTCGAGGCGCCGTTGCCGATCTGCGGCAAAAATAAATTAAACAGGATGCAATCCCGGATTTTTCACCCCTGCCTGCGGCCGGTCGGCGCTCCGACTTTAAGCCTGCTTCTTCCCCGGCCAGCCTCCCCTGACAAAGCAGAGCACAAAAACAATACCTTGAAGTGCCACAGCCAGGAAAAGAACGTCATGAAAGGCGGGCGGAACAGATAATGACATGACCGATGCCTCCGCAACACCTTTCTGTTGAAGCAGGGTCTGATGAAGGACCATTCTCGCCGAAAAGAAGGTCCCGGTCACGGCCATGCCCACGGCAATGCCCACCTGTCGCTGTGTGGCGATCAGGGCCGAGGCCGTGCCCAGGTGATCCCTGCTGACAGAACCCATGATGATGCTGTTATTCGGGGGATGGAAACTCCCAATCCCGATACCCAGGATGAACAGAACCAGGACAATGACTGTCACCGGTGTGTCCACTTCAAAGGCGAACATCAGAGCGTAGGCCGCACCAACGGCCCCTGCACCGATTGCCGAGAATCTGAAGGGACCGAACCGATCCGAGAGCGACCCACTCAGCGGCCCCACCACCATGGTGACCATCGAGGTCACGGCCATCAAAATACCGGCCTGGAAGGGATTCATATTGCGCCCCTGCATCAAGTAAAAGGGCATGATCAGGATATACGGCGCAGCGCCCGCGAAGTTCAAAAACAGGGCCCACATGGCGCTAGAAAAAACCCTGTTTTTAAAAAGCGATAGATCCACGATGGGATCCCTGGCTTGTCTTTCAACCAACACAAACAGGATAAGAAGAATCAGCCCCAGGCCCACAATCAGATGCACCCGGGGTGAGGTGAGGCCGTATTCCCTGATCTGGCTAACGCCGAAAACAAATAGGAAGATCCCTGCGGAGGAGGTCAAGGTGCCCATCAGATCCAGCCTCATGCCCCCGTTGCGTGTCCGGTCCCGTTTGAGAAGCAAAAGGGCTAAGAGAAAGCCGCCAAGCCCGATCGGTGCCCGCACGTAAAAAATCGAGCGCCAGTCCAGCCAGTCCAGCAGGAATCCCCCCAGAACAGGGCCGATGATAAAACCCACGGAAACGGACATGCCCAGGAACCCGATCCCTTTCCCCACCTCATTTTTTGGAAAGACCTCCGTAACGATGGCGGTGCTGGTGGACACGGTCATGGCCGCGCCGACGGCCTGGAGCGCCCTGAAAAAAATCAGGTGCCCGACGGTCTGGGCCACGGAACAGGCCAGAAGGCCGAGGGTAAAAATCCCCATGCCGGTGGCATAGATCCTCTTCCGGCCCATGAGATCACCGATCTTTCCGATGATCAGCATCGAACTGGTGCTCACCAGGACATAGGCCACCGTGACCCACACCACTGTGGTGAGGTCTGCCTGGAAAACCCTGGTCAGCACGGGAAAGGCGATGTTTGTGATACTCGCGTCCATGGTAGCCATCATGCTTCCCAGGGCTACCGTGATGAGGGCCTTCCATTTATAGATGTCTTGCACAGGCAGGGTATCCCGATGCGACGTTTCAGCGGTCATATTTTTGGTCGGATTTCCTCGCAGATATGGTAATGTCAAGCAATAACAGAGACCTCTCGATCCGTCAATAAAACAAATGAGTGGAATATGAAAAACCCCACAATCTATATCCGTTATGGCACTGATATTGACAATAGACTGCTTGCTGAATTAGGTGCTCATACTTTCCAAGATGCCTTTGGAGCAGAAAACACGCCTGAAGACATGGCGGCGTATCTCGCGGCTGAGTTCACTCCGGAAAAGCAGGCGACCGAATTAGCCGACCCGTCATCCGTTTTCCTGATTGCGGAAATCGAGGGCAGGGCACTGGGCTTCGCCAGGTTGAAAGAGGGGCAATCTGCCCCTGAAATAAGAGGTTTACGTGCGATTGAAATAGTGCGAATATATACAAGCAGGGAATGGATTGGACATGGCATTGGCGCGATCCTGATGAAGGCCTGCCTCAGCGAGGCCGAGAAAAGGGCCTGTGACACCATCTGGCTGGGTGTCTGGGAACGCAACCTTCGTGCACGCGCCTTTTACCGCAAATGGGGCTTTGAAGAAGCAGGCACCCACCTCTTTCGACTGGGTGATGACCTGCAAACGGATAGGCTCATGCAGAGACCGGTCAAGATGCCATGAGAAGACACGGCACCATGAACCCCTGAGCCTTGAAAATGGGAACAATGACTTTTTTTATCAAGTCATCGAAAAGGTTATATGCTCCCATAAAGGGGCTTGAAAAAGAGGAGTCAAATTGGGTTAGCAGACTTTTGCATTCACGACATGATGGGCATGATATGGCTCGTTTCCCTATCTATTTTTCTAGACCGCACAAAACAATGGATCACCAGGCCGTCTGTGAGAAGATGGCTTGACGAATTCTGCGGCGCCGTCCTGGTGGGTCTGGGATTGCGCCTTGTGCCAGAAGATCGGCAAGGACCCGAGGCGACACTCTTGCCCGGGGCCTCGAGTTTCAAAGTTCGGGGAGGCTGCAGGGACCCTCGAGTTTTGTTATTTGGCATTGACTCCGGGACCCTTCCCTCATATGCTTTTGCCTGAACCTGATGCAAAATTCAGTTACGAGGAGACCCGAGATGCGTGACTTGTTCTTGCCCATCCATGAAACCAACGGCATCACGCGCCGGAATTTTATGCGTTTGATGTCTTTGTCTGCTGCGGGTCTTCTCGCCGGATGCGCCGCCAATCCCGTGACCGGCAGGCAGCAGTTAATGCTTGTATCTGAAGCGCAGGAAATATCCATTGATGAGAAAAATTCACCCCATCAGTTTTCCGCCGACTACGGGCCCATCCAGGACCGGGCGTTGAACGACTACATCAATCAAACAGGCAAAAGAATCGCGACCGGCTCTCACCGGCCCCATATGCCCTTTTCATTTCGGGCGGTCAATGCGAACTATATCAATGCCTATGCCTTTCCCGGGGGAAGCATCGCCTGTACGCGGGGCATTATGCTTTCGCTTGGAAATGAAGCGGAACTGGCCGCACTTCTGGGGCACGAACTGGGTCACGTAAATGCACGGCATACCGCCGAACAGATGTCAAAAGGTATGCTCTCCCAGGCCGTGATAGGGGGATTTTCAGCGCTGGCCGGATCCCAGGGTACCCTGGGTCAACTGGCCTCCCGGCTTGGGATGATCGGCGCCGGTGCGCTCCTCGCCTCCTACAGCCGGGACAACGAGCGGGAGGCGGACGCACTGGGCATGGAATATATGGTTCGAGCCGGATACGGCCCGAAGGGGATGATCGGCCTCATGGACATGCTCAGGGGCCAGTCCAAAAGCAATCCCGGCGCCATCGAATTGATGTTTTCTACCCATCCCATGAGTGATGAACGCTACCAAACGGCGCTCAACGATTCACAATCCAAATACCGCTCAGGAGAAAATCTCCCCGTCTTTCGGGAACGTTATATGGACAATACCTCGAGGCTGCGCCCCCTGAAAGGAGCCGTCGAGGAGATGCAAAAGGGCGAGCGGCTCATGGGGGAAAAACAATTCATTGAGGCCGAGGACCGTTTGAGAAATGCACTGAAAATGGCCCCTGATGACTACACGTGCCTCGTACTGCTGTCAAAATCAAACCTGATTCAGGAAAAATACAGTCAAGGCATCGAATATGCCGAAAGGGCGCAGCGCGTCTACCCCCAAGAGGCCCAGGCTTATTACCTGAGTGGATTCGGCAAGCTTGTATCCGAGGATTTCAGCGGTGCTAACCAGGAGTTCGTCACCTATGAAAAATTACTTCCCGGCAATCCCAATACCATTTTCTTCAAGGGTTACACCCAAGAGAAAATGAATCACAAGGGGAATGCGG
>CAYNYM010000374.1:0-4207 GCA_964401325.1 uncultured Desulfobacteraceae bacterium
GATACCGTGATGATGGTCAGAAACATGTTCCGAATCAATGAACGGTAATAGGGTACATGAGCCATCTTGTCTTGTAGTATCTGTTTTTTCATGGCGTTTGAATCCCGTGGTCGGAGGGGTCAGCTGCGCGGCACCCATATGCCCTGACCTTGCAAGGTGTAGGGGTTACATGAGAGGCCTCACAAAGTCCCATTCGGGCCTGGACTGCATGTTCATTGCTGCTCAAAGGCCTGCTCCGCGATGCTTCTTGTGACGCATTATCTTTGCCTTTGAATGTCGATAAGTTAGCATAGCATGAAAGCCCTGTCGCTCGTGAAAAATTCAGTCTGGCGGATCACTTGCACCCGGGAATCGGGGCAGGCTCAGCCACCCACGGTGATCGGCATTCCCATCAGGGGCCAGAGAAAGAAAACAGTGAATCCCACCACAATCATAAGGATGATGCTTGCGGGAATGCCGTAGAGAAAAAATTCGGCTGTCGTAAACTGCTTTGACTCGTAGGCGATGGCGTTCGGGGCGGCACCCACCAGAAGAAGAAAGGGCATGCCGGCCGTCACCAGCGAGGAAAAGAGAATCACCTCTCCGGCCACACCAAGGTAGGGTGCAATCACGAGCGCCACGGGCAGTGAAATGGCAATGGCGGCCACGTTCATGATGAAATTGGTCATAATCATAACAAAGAAGGCAATACTCATCACGAATATAAACCAGTTGGATTCTTGAAACATGGCCAGCCAGTTCACCGCCAGCCATTTGGCTGCACCGGTTTCCCAGAGGCAGAAGCCGATACTCATGGCTCCGGCAAAAAGAAGGATGATGTTCCATGGGATCTCTTCGAGATCGTCGATGTCCATGATGCCTGTTACAAAGAACATGATCGTGGAAATCAGAATGATAGCCGTTTTGTCTATGGCCCTGAGCGCAGGGATGAAAGAGCGCAGGGCCATAACGATAATGCAGGTGAAAACAATAGCTACGGCGATGATTTCCTGTTTCGTGATCGGCCCCAGGTCTTGATTCAATTGTCTGGCCCTGTCCCTCAATCCCGGAATACTCTTTTTTTCAGGCTTGAAAAAGACCATGAAAAAAATCCACAGCAGAAATGTCATCAGCCACCCTACGGGAAACATATAGTACGACAATTGAAAAAAACCGATATCCTGGGACGTGATATCCTTGAAAAACCCCAGTGCAACGGCTCCTCGGGCCGCTCCCAGGAGGGTGACTATGCTTCCGGCGCCGGCAACGTAGGCCATGCCCATGAAAAGGGCTTTTCCGAATTTTGTCTTTCTTACGCCTTCCCCGTAAAGGGCATAGATGGAAACCAGCAGAGGATACATCGTGGCTGCCACCGCCGTATGAGCCATGACATGTGCCAGAGCGGAGGTCACCACGAAACAGCCGAGGCAAATCATGCTGGTCTTCTCCCCCACCAAAACCAACATCTTGTAGGCCAAACGCCTTGTCAGCCCGGTTTTGGTGAATACAAGACCGATGACGATGGAGGCAAAGATGAACATGACGGAAGGATCCATGAAATCCTTGAAGGCCACCTTGGCCGGACGGATCAGAAAAAGTGCCTGGAGAACGCCGATGGCAATACTGGTGACCCCGATGGGCACCACCTCGAACACCCACCAGGTGCCGGCCAGGAGAAATACCGCAAGGGCCCCCTTGGCCTCCTTTGTCAGGGCAAAATGTTTCCCTGTTGGATCGACGGCATCGGGCCATGGAGGCGCCCAATAGACGATCACGAAAAGCAGTATGCCGGCCATAAGAAAGGCAACCCTTTTCCAATCCAATTCTGCTTTCATATTCAAGGCAATGTTCTCGGTGTTCATCCCTCCCCCTTCTCAATCGAAGCTTTTGGCGTTACCGGATTTGATCCGTGACCTTTCTCATATATGGTGTCTTCAAGGGCCCTATAAGGCCTGATCCGATCAGGCGACAGTCCGAGTTCCTAGTCGTCCTTGCGAGACGTTTTTCCGCAGGCAAGGCGAATGCTGTTCATCAGGGATTCCAATTCAAAGGGGATCAGGAAGTCGTCAAAAGCCCCCAATTTCATCGCTTCAATCGAAAGATCCATGTGCTTGAGCCCGTTTATCGTGATTACTTCTGTTGCAGGGCTTATTCTCTTAATGGTTCCCAGTAGAGATAACCCTTCCCGTTTGAGGCCCTCCAGACCCAGGAGAACCGCGTCAAAGTCGTGAAGCGCCAGGTATCGCATGGCATCGGTCCTTTGCTCGGCCTCGAAGACCTGAAAGGATGCCAGGCGCAGATGCTGCGCAATTTTGATTCGAAAACCGGAATCGGTTTCGATGATCAACACCTTAGGGGCCATAATTGGAACCCGGGACTTGAAAAAATTCTGGATGTCGGGCAAAACGCGGTCTTGGGCCCGTGAAACGGCCCGCGGTACAAACTATGGCCGAATGTAAAGCAAGGGTTGAGCCAAAAAATAAAATTAATTATTTCAATTAGTTGATGTGTGGATTTGAGTTTTATGTGAATCGAAATAAAACAATATGAAACGACATCGAATCAATTTAAATCGTATGTTTGTTCTTGTCGTTCGGCCTTTGAGCCTTGAGATGGGAGGTTCGAGCCCCTTTCATTGATTGACTTTAGGGTTTAAGCCAAAACCCTGCCCCCTGAACCCGGAGTTCAATAGGTCACCGGCATTCAGCCTGCCGCGAACATAGCGTTGGATGACGGCATGGCTCGACCCAATGATATTGTCCAATACGAGGACCTTTTTCCATTTGAGATAGTTGAAATACTCCTCCTCGATGCCGCCGCAAATGAGGACATCGATGCCTTCCGTCAGAATAAGGTGGCACAATTTCTCCGATGAAGGATGGGGGAGAATCAGCACCCTCTTGTCCCGGGCTCTCCCGTCACCGTCCAGTTCGACGACGAGCACCTCCGTGGTCAGATCGAATCGGGGGGCCACGTCGTCTTCATGCAAAGGAATGAGAAGTTTTTTCGGCATTATTCGTCGATCCCGTAGTGCTTCATTTTTCTCCACAAAGTGCTCCTGGCCCAACCTAACATGAGGGCCGCTCTGGTCCTGTGTCCTTTGGCTTTCAGGAGGGTGTCGGTGATCATTTTGCGTTCCAGTTCGGGCCAGTTTTGACTCAATACCTCGGTGCGTGATTCCCTTTGGCCGGTATCCGTCAAATCAGTCATCGGAAAGGGCTCGTTCTGAAAGGGCACCGGATCGGCCTGCGGTTCCGTGAGATAGGAGGGGAGATGCCGAGGGTATATCTTCCCTTCCCGGCACATATTTACAACGTATTCAATGATATTTTTCAGTTCCCGAACGTTTCCCGGATAGTCGTAATCCAAGAGGATTTTGAGGGCGCGAGTGGAAAAGCCTTTGTTGTCGCTATGGAATTTGTCGGTAAAGGTGTTCAGAAAATGGTCCAGAAGGAGTCTGATATCACCCTCACGCTCCCGCAAGTGAGG
This sequence comes from uncultured Desulfobacteraceae bacterium, assembly GCA_964401325.1. Classification (GTDB taxonomy): domain Bacteria; phylum Desulfobacterota; class DSM-4660; order Desulfatiglandales; family HGW-15; genus CAYNYM01. The sequence continues at coordinate 3,469 of CAYNYM010000374.1, forward strand.
CAACCGGAGCCTGAGGACGTTGAGCCGAAAAAAAAGATCTTCTCGAAATCGCCCATTTTTGACCATCTGTTCCAGATTGTGGTGAGTGGCGGCGATAATCCTTACATCGGCTGCAAAACCCTTGGTGCTGCCCAAGGGAAAGACGATTCTATCATCGAGAAAGGTGAGGAGTTTGACCTGAAGCGCCAGGGGCAAATCGCCGATCTCCGTCAAATAGAGGGTTCCGTTATGGGCCAGGTGAAAGCGTCCCAGCTTGTCACTTACCGCCCCTGTGAACGTCCCCTTCTTGTGACCGAAGAGTTCCGATTCCAGAAGGGTTTCAGGCAGTGCCCCACAGTTGACTTTAATGAAAGGACCCTTGGTGCGGCCGGAGGCCTTGTGAATGGCCTCTGCGAGCAGATCCTTACCTGTTCCGGTTTCCCCTGTGATGAGAACGGAAGAGTCACTCTGGGCTATGACCGGAAGAATTCTGAAGAGCTTTTCCATTTGATAGCTCTTGCCGATGATATTCCCGAAGCTGTAAGCATGGCCGAGCTTTTCATCGAGTTCCTTGAGGGTACGAACGTCCTCAATGGTTTCAATGAAACCGATGGGCACATTTTGGTGGTCGAAAATCGTGGCCACCGTGGTTCGAATGGGAACCATTTTGCGGTCGCGGTCGATCAAATCGGTTTCGTAAAAAAGGGGTTTTTCCAAGGGTCCCGGTTACGCCTATAACATCAACATTTATGGCAGTATC
>CAYNYM010000375.1:0-4192 GCA_964401325.1 uncultured Desulfobacteraceae bacterium
CCGTCCTTGGCCCATTCGATGTCCATGGGCTTGAAGTACCCGGCCTCTTTGCTGTAGTGGTCTTCGATGGTGCAGGCCCATTCGGCAAGTTTCAGGATCTCATCATCATCCAATACATACCGGTGTCTTTCGGTCAGGGTTGTGGCCACATTTTTCACCGTGGCGTCGTCTTCCATGGAGTAGACCATCTTGATATCCCGGTCCCCCACCTTGCGACTGATAATGGCCCTCTTGCCCAGTTTCAGCGTCGGTTTAAAGACATAGAACTCATCGGGATTCACCGTACCCTGGACCACATTCTCCCCCAGCCCGTAGGCACCGGTGATAAAGACGGTATCCTTGAATCCTGTTTCCGTATCAATGGAAAAAATTACGCCCGAGTAGGCCGAATCACTCCGGACCATCTTCTGAACGGCAATGGAAAGCGAGACATCAAACTGGCCGTACCCTTTGTCGTGGCGATAGGATATGGCCCGGTTGGTAAAAAGACTGGCAAAGCACTTTCTGCAGGCATCCAGCACCCGCCTCTTTCCCCTGATGTTCAAGTAGGTGTCCTGCTGACCGGCAAAAGAGGCGTCGGGGAGGTCTTCGGCCGTGGCAGAGGACCGGATGGCCACATCCAGATCGTCCAAACCTTTTTGCCCGAACTCTTCCTCAAGTTTGTCATAGGCCACATAAATGGCCTGAACCAGGTCCGGGGGGAACTCTGCATGGTGGATGATATCGCGAACTTCCCGCCCCTTTCGCATAAGGTTCTGCATGTCGCCGGTATCGAGATCCTTCAAGACCTTTTTGATCTCATCCTCGATACCCGCATACTTGATAAAATATCGATAGGCGTAGGCCGTGACGGCAAACCCGTTGGGAATGTTAATGCCCTTGCCGTGCAATTTTTGATACATTTCTCCCAGAGAGGCATTTTTCCCTCCCACCATGGGAACATCGCCAATGCCTATTTCTTTGAACCACAGTATGAAATTCTTGCTTTTCTCGGATGCCATTGGACATCTCCCTTGTTTGATTATTGATCGGCTGCTGAAAGGTGTAACCAATTCCGAACAATTCCTGATGGTCTAACAAAAAGATCCCAAAAACGACTTTTGCAAATTCACCACATTTTGATTTAAAAAGAGAAAGACAGTTATCACCAATAGGGGCTATTGTCAATTGACAAAATAGGACCAACCTGCCTATCAATGCCCGAGAACCTCTCCTGACAAACTTCTCCGGCCCTTGTCCCCCGACCCCTGCTCCGCTACGAGGCCTTCGGCCCGGGAAAACTCGGTGGGATCGTTTCCGGCTGAGGCGATGAGCACGATCCAAGCGGGTGTTCCATGCCCGACTGGCCCAAGGGTTCCCTTCGTGGTCCCAAACAATCGCAACGGCGAGATGGCACAAAACGAATACCCCGGGGGGAAAAGGATCCTTGTCTTCCGGGCAGCGACGGATTAAACTGCCCTTGATCAATACGACAACCAAACGGGGTAAAATATGACGGCATTTGCAAAGACCGGTTCTATTTATTTGGACCACAACGCGACCACGCCGATTGATCCCACGGCGGCCGAGGCCATGATGCCTTTTATTGCAACGGAATACGGCAATCCCTCCAGCCCCTATGACCTCGGGATCCGGGCAAGGGACGCCATCGAAGAGGCACGGCAAGGCGTGGCCCTGCTTCTGGGATGCCGGAGCCGGGAAATTGTATTTACCTCGGGAGGCACGGAATCCAACAATGCCGCCATAAAAGGCCTCTTCGATTATCGAACCCCCCGGGATTGCCATCTCATTACCTCCGCCGTGGAGCATCCTGCAATCTTGAACCCCGCACTTTTCCTCATGGAACTGGGGGCCGAGGTCGACGTTCTGCCGGTGGACCGTTTCGGCACAGTGGACCCGGACAATGTGCGTAAGGCCATCCGCCCACACACAAAACTGATCTCGATCATGCTGGCCAACAACGAAACCGGCACCTTGCAACCCGTCAGGGAAATCGCCGAGATCGCGAAAGGACATGGGATCGCTCTACATACCGACGCCGCCCAGGCCCTCGGAAAAATACCCGTGGATGTTGACGAACTGGGCGTCGATTTTCTGAGTATCGCAGGACATAAACTCTATGGTCCCAAGGGCGTCGGCGCCCTGTTCATCCGAGAGGGCAGGAACCTGACCCCCCTGATACACGGTGCGGGACAGGAGGGAGGAAGAAGGCCCGGAACCGAAAATGTCATTCTCTCGGTGGGCCTTGGCGCAGCCTGCCGGATAGCGGCGGAACGGCTTGAGGACCATATGGCCCACATGAGGCGGATGAGAGACCGACTGGAGGAACGTTTATTTGAGGGCCTGGATAACCTCTCTTTAAACGGCCACCCGGAACACAGGCTCCCCAATACCCTCAATGTCTCGATCCCGGGCCTCGAGGGCGGAGGTATCCTGGAAGGGCTCCCCACCCTTTTTGCTTCCACCGGTGCGGCCTGTCATGATAGAAAGGTCAGGCTTTCCCACGTTTTGGCCGCCATGGGTGTACCGCCGGAGGTGGGGATGGGAACGCTGAGGCTGACGACCGGAAGGGCCAATACCCTGCACCAAATTGAAACGGCTGCTGAGATGATCATCACACGCGTAAAGGAGATGAGAAATGGGAAGTGAAACCAGCGAGACCCCTGCGGTTCTTATTATTGATATGGTCAAAGACAATTTTGATGAAACAAAAAAGAGTCCGATTACCCCATTGGCACAAGAACTGATAGAACCCATCAACGATCTGACCCGGACCTTCAGAGAAAGAGGTTGGCCCGTGGTCTTTTCCACAGAGGCCTTTCACAGGGAAGACTTCATTTTCAAGGGAAAGATGAGACCCCACTCCCGGGCAGGGGCCCCTGGGGCAGAGGTCATCGATGAACTCGTCCGCACGGAAGAGGATCTCTGGCTGCCCAAGCCCCGATTTTCGGCCTTCTTCAAGACCGGCCTCGACCCGTGGCTCAAGGAAAGAGGCGTCACCCTTTGTGCAGTGGCCGGAATTGCCTCTAATTTTTGCGTCCTGACCACCGCCATGGATGCCGTCTGCTCGGACTATAAGACCGTGATTCTGGAGGATTGCACAACCGCGGTAAACCGGGAGGCCCATGAAGGGACAATGGACCTCTACCGGCGTAACGCCCTTTATCCGCTTTTCAGGATCATAACGTCCGGACAACTGCTTTCGGAACTGGATGGCCGACAGGCCTGAGGTGGGCATCAGATTGTATAAATCCTGAGGGACACGGCCGGACATCTCACCTGGCCTTCAGGATCAATCCTTTGCCTTCAGTCTCTCCAGGCGCCTTCTGATTTCCCTCTCCAGGCCCCTTGAGGTGGGCCGGTAGAATATACGGTCTTTCAGCTTCTCAGGCAGGTAGGCCTGTTGAACCCAACCGCTCGGATAATTATGGGGATACCGGTAGCCACGGGAGTAGCCGAGCTGTTTCATCATTCGGGTCGGGGCATTTCGGATATGGAGAGGAACAGGCTGGGCGCCGGACTCCCGGATTTCCGCCCGCACCGCCCTTTCCGCCAGATAAAGGGCATTGCTCTTGGGGGCCGCTGCCAGATAAGCGGCGGCCTGGGCCAAGGCAAGCTCCGCCTCCGGAGGCCCGACCTTCTGCCATGCTTCAAAGGCGGCAAGGGCCATGTGCAGGGCATTGGGATCTGCCAGTCCGATGTCTTCAGAAGCCATTCGGACCATGCGCCTGGCGACAAAAAGCGGGTCTTCTCCGGCATCGAGCATGCGATAGAGCCAATAAAGAGAAGCCTGGGGATCGCCGCCCCTCAGGCTTTTGTGAAAGGCCGAGATAAGGTTGTAGTGCTCCTCGCCGTCCTTGTCATAGGGAAGGGCCTTACGGTCAAGAATTTTCTCCACACTCCTCAGGCTCAGGACGGCCTCCCCCTTCCCCTCTTCCAGGGCGCAATAGACGGCCGTCTCCAGGTTATTGAGGGCCACCCGGGCATCACCGGACGATAAATCGATCAAAAGGTCCAGGGCCTCAGGCAAGATGCGGATATCGACCTTTCCGAGTCCTCTCTCTTTGTCCCCGAGTGCACGTTCCAGGATGGTCTTGAGGGCTTTTGTTTCCAAGGGACGCAGTGTCATGACCCGTGCCCGGGAAAGAAGCGGCGGAATCACTTCAAAAGAAGGGTTCTGAGTCGTGGCGCC
>CAYNYM010000376.1:0-4191 GCA_964401325.1 uncultured Desulfobacteraceae bacterium
AGATATGCGGGGACGGGACGACTGTCCGTGCTGCCTATAAGTGCGGAGAGGGCACCGTCCTGAAGCGCATCAAGAGCCAGAAAATCAACTATCTTGATCATTTCTGGGATCTTTACACCAGGCTTCCTTCCGAGACCGCATCCTATGTGCCCAGATTCCTGGCCGTCCTGCATATATTGAATGATCCCGGGGCCCACGGTTTTTCGCTCCCGCCGGTCCATGATGCCGCTGAAGTGGACGCGGTCACGATCAAAAAGCAGGTCCACCTGAGAACCATTGCTAAACGCCTGGACGTATCCTACAAACTCCTCAAGGAACTCAATGCGGAGTTGCGCCGGGACCTGACGCCGAATTGTGCCTATGATCTCAAGGTCCCCAGGGGAAAAGGCGAAACCCTTATGGCGGAGTTGAGCGATATCCCGGTGTGGCGGTCCCCGGTCCCTTCCTATGTCGTGCACAGGGTGAGGCGGGGGGACAGCCTGTCTCAAATTGCCAGGCGATATAAGACATCGGTCAGGGCGATCATGGCCGCAAACGGCTTGAAGAGCAAAAGTTATCTAAAGGTTGGGTGGAAGTTGAAGATACCGTCCAGGGGAGGATATCCGCATGTAAGCAAAGAGAAAACCGCCTATGTGCTGAAACCGGGGCAAAAACCGGTCACATATGTGGTCAGGCAAGGGGATTCCCTGTGGACAATAGCCAATCGCCACGATACCACCACAAAGGCCATACGATCCCTCAACCGGCTGACGAGTTCGAGGCTGAGAATCGGCCAGGTCCTGATGATCCCCGGGGGCATGCCCGCATGCCCGCCCCCGTCCACGAAACAATACCTGGTAAGGGCCGGCGATTCCCCCTATTTGATCGCCAGGAGATATAAAATGAACCTGGCATCGTTCCTCAAATTGAACCGTTTGACCCCCAGGAGCACCATATACCCCGGCCAGGTTCTGCAAATCGCAAAGGAGTGATTTTCCCGGTGCCATTTTCCCCCGAAGTCGAGGCCGATCCGTTGAACCCAGGACGTCGTTTTTGCAGATGTCCCAGGAAAGGCCTTTGTTCATTTCAGGGCGACCCTTGAGACCACCACCTCACCTGAAGAAAAGCCCACCGGCCTGGGGCGCTCGGGAAACATAAAGCCCTGTGTGCCGCCCGGCGCCAGGGTCCCTTCGCAGGACAAGGTATCCACATCGGTGACAAATCCATCGAAATTTCGATAGAGTGCCTTGAGTTCCGCGAGATTGACCGTTTCGGGCCCGGTGTTGCGCATGAGCCCCTTCACCGTCAGGGTCCGGGAGCTATGCTCCCAGGTCCATTCCACCTCGATTTTTTTCTTGTAACGATCGATCCTATCCGTCATCGGTCCATGCCTCCCCGTTTGCCGCAAATATCGCCAAACATAACGCCTGAACCGGTTATTGTCCATTGAACATTCAGAAGCCAATCTTCATGTGTCTTAAAAAAAAGTTGGAAAATCATACCAACATCATGGAATACTAGGGTCATTGGGCGATAAACCCTTTCTCCCAATAGATGAGCGGGATGAGAGGTCGGGGCAGAGATTTCTGACAGGATAGGACCGAAGACCATGAAATCATTGGACAGGAGACACCGGGGAGGCATGTCCTGAAAAACTGCATGCCGTCATTGATATGACACCGGCCTGGAAGCCGATCGTCGAGGCCATGAAGAACCTTGAAAGGGGAGGAAGGCTTGTAATCAATGCCATCCGAAAGGAAAACCTTGATAAGGATTACCTCCTGGAACTCGATTATCCGTCACACCTGTGGCTCGAAAAAGAGATCAAGAGTGTGGCAAATGTTACTAGGATCGATATCCTTGAATTCTTGGATCTTGTCGCGGATGTGGGGATCAAACCGGATGTCCAGGAGTATAGTTTGAATGAGGCCAACAGGGCTCTGGTGGAACTCAGGGGGCGAAAGATACGTGGGGCAAAGGTCTTAAAGATATCCCCTTGACCGCAACCCCATGGGCCTTACTGGATCGGCATCTCAACTCTAAATTTCAAAGGAGGAATAAAATGAAAAACAGCATGAGCCTCTTGGGCCTTTTCCTTGTAACCTGTCTTTGCCGGTGCCGTCCGGCCCTGGCCGATCTGGAGGAAGATGCGAATGTGGTGGTGAACAAGTCGCGAATCGTCGTGGAAGAAATGATGCTCGGCGGGGATAAGGGGATTCCCAAATACCTGATCGAGAGGTGTTCGGGCCTGGTCATCATTCCGGATATGATAAAGGGCGGTTTTGTCGTGGCCGGGGCCTATGGAAAAGGGGTGCTCCTGGCCAATAGGGGGGGGCGATGGACGGGACCGGGCTTTATCTATATCGGCGCCGGTAGCCTGGGCTTTCAAATCGGTGTGCAGTCCACCGATCTGATCCTTGTGATCATGGGAGAGCGGACGGTGGACTCCTTTCTTGAGAACAAGTTTAAACTGGGAGCGGATGTGGCCATTGCCGCCGGTCCGGTGGGCGCCCAGGCGACCGCCGCGACTGAAATTATGCTCAAAGGAGGGATTTTATCCTATTCGAGGACCAAGGGACTTTTTGCAGGCGTCTCCCTGGAAGGGGCCGCCATGGGAAGCCATTTCGACCTCAACAGGGCCTACTACAAAACAACAAGCTCGACCGGGGATGCCCTTCAGGGCAATCTGGACATCCCTCCCAGCGGGAAAAAGCTGATAGGAGTTCTGGATAGACTTAGATAAGGCTCCCGGCATTTTTGTCTTCTGTCCCATGCCTTGATTTCAGGTCTCTTCAATCAGGACCCTTGCCCGCGCAATGGGCGCCTCAAAGGTGCCGGGCATCTGAAAAGGCTTCCTCCAGTAGGCCCTGATAATCTTCTATGTGCGCCTGTCTCGGGTTGGAAAGATTCGAATTGTTTTCAAAGGCGTATCGGGCAATCATCGGGAAATGGCCTTGATCGATGCCCAGTTCCCTGAAGGACGGGATCCCGAGGGCCCGAGACAGGGTCTTGATGCTTTCGACGAGTTGACGGGCCGCAAGATTTTTGTCCGTCTCCGCCAGCCCCATGGCCTGGGCAATGTCCGCATACCGGTCCCCACAAGCCGGAAGGTTGAATGCCATGACATAGGGGAGGAAAAGGGCGTTGGCCACGCCATGGGGGACATCAAACAGGGCGCCGATGGATTCGGAAATACAGTGCACAGCCCCTACGTCACTGTTTCCAAAAGCGATTCCCGCCAGGGTGCTCCCGAGCATGAGGCCCTCTCTTGCATCGTGATCTTGAGAGATGTCCTTATAGGCCCTTTTTATGGCTCCGGAGATAAGACGAATGGCCTTCAAGGCGAATGAATCCGTGATCACACTGGCCGGCTTTACGGTATAGGCCTCGACGGCATGGGTCAGGGCATCCCGCCCTGTGGCGGCAATGGTGGGCCGGGGAAGGGCGATCAGGAGATCCGGGTCCACCAGGGCCACGGCGGGGAACATCTTGACCCCCTTGATGCTCATCTTGAACTTCCTCCGGGTATCGGTAATCACCGATACCCAGGTCACCTCGCTTCCGGTGCCGCAGGTCGTGGGGACGGCCAAGAGGGGAAGCGGCGGTTTGATATACCTTTCCTTCCCTTCGTAGTCTTCGATGCCGCCGGCATTGGTCACCAAGAGGGCGACGGCCTTGCCCGCATCCATGGCGCTGCCCCCTCCAAGGGCGATGATCACATCGGGCTTGATCTTCCTGGCCAATTCAGCCGCCCTGTTGACGGTCGTGGACTTGGGGTTGGGTTCGATTTCATCGAAGATCTCGCTGTGAGGGACCTGGGAAAGGACCCTCTCGGCCAACCCGGCCCTTACGACACCCGCATCGGTGACGAGAAAGGGTCGTTTAGCCCCCAGGTCGCTTTCCAGAAGACCTCTCAAAGAGTCGATTGTCCCTGAACCGAAGATTATTTTTGTCGGCATGTGAAAATTCATTTGCAGCATGGCTCCCTGTTTTCAGTAAAGTGCCCGCAGGCACCCAAGATTTTCGGCCCTATGTGCGCGAGAAGGACCGGGGGATGGCCTTGTTCACGGGACGCGGATCACGCAGAAGATGCTGGAGCCATCCACTTCCGTGATTTCCGGCCTTACTCCGAGGCCGGCCGTCAAAGAGCGAAACGTCTCGGGGCCGATGGTCGTGGCCCTGAAGCCGTCCTTACAGACGATGACCCCGTTG
>CAYNYM010000377.1:0-4172 GCA_964401325.1 uncultured Desulfobacteraceae bacterium
ACTACCTGTGGCCTGCCGCTGGTGGAGGACGGAATTTCATACGATTTAAGCCTGGGGCCTTTCAAGGCGAAAATCCGCCAGGATCTCGTCTTTTTTTATACGCGTGTCGCCCGGCCCGCGAAACAGCTCTTCCAAGGGCAAAAATCTCTCCTGGTCTTCACTTTTCAGCCGCACTTCGGCCCCGTAGGCCACCAGAGCCGGAGGCAGATCCGCCGAAGGACTGGCCGTCACGATGTTGCCCCCTATGGTGCCGATGTTGCGCACGGCGGGTGAACCCAGATGTGCGGCACCGGAGGCCAAAGCGGGAAAGGTGGATTTTATTTCCATAGATTTGGCGATCTGGGAAACCGTACAACAGGCGCCGATCGCATGATGACCGTCCGCAACGTTGATTTGCGTCATTTCTTCGAGCTCTGCCAGGGAAACGATATCTTGCGGTTGGCGTTCCCGGTTTCTCATCTTGACCAAGAGGTCGGTGCCCCCGGCCAAGAGGGCCGCTTTTTCGCCGAACGCCCGGATCATCTGGCAAGCCTCGGCCAAGGAGGCCGGTTCGTGATATTGAAAACGCGGTAGAGTCATAGGTGAACCCTCCTTGTTACCGTAACCCGTCTCGAATGCTGATTTCTTCCTTTTTCAATCCCCCCACACGGGCCAGGGGCCTTCCGGCTGCGGTCAGCACCACGACCACCAGAATTTCGTCATCCCGCGGGGCGTCGTGCACCCTGACCGCCATGGCGTCAAAATGAGAGCGCACCAGGGCGGCTTCCTTGCAGTGAACCGGTACATCCAGCTCCGTACCGGCACCCCCCATCTTATTGGCCGAAGGCATCATCGTCTTTCCGCCCCCGACCACGCGGCGCACGGCATGCCCCAGTTTGGGATGCATGATGGCGGCCGCATGCTCCAGTTCTCCCCCCAGACCCACCACGACACCCGTGCCGAAACTTTCGACCTCCTCGGGAGTAATCTGCAGGGATTGCATGGCCCGCTGGGACAATTCCTCACCCAGCATGTCCCCAATATCAATGAGGGGTTGGAGATCTTCTTCATAGGTGCCCGCAAAAGGATTTTTGATCACGGCGATGGCCGCCGCCTTCCTGGTGGGCGGGTTCACTGTCTTTCCGTTTTCCATCCGAGTCTCTTCGATCAGATCGAAGTATTTTCTCACATCCATTTTTTATCCTTTTTGGTTGAACCAGTTATGATAGTTTGCTCAGCCGACGACGCACAAAGTCGGACATCATGACCTTTCCATCCACAACGATGTAGGCACCGAAAATCAGTCCCTCGCTGATCAACGCTTCCGCCTTCATCATAGCCCCTGAAAGGGCCCTGTCCTTTGTTTCCTCAGTAAAAGGCCCGGCCTGGACGGTGACGGCGATACCCGGGATATCGGTTTGCTCATCGAGTTCCTCGGCAGGCCTCTGGATGACGGTTCCATCCTCCACGTAGCTCGCATTGGCCACGCACGTGGCCGCAGCGTCCGCCAGGGAGGCGCTGCCGGCAACAATGGTCGCAGCGGATGCCACCCCCCGGGTCAGGCTTCGGCCTTCCAGCCCGCTGGTCGCAACGCCCCAGACCGGTCGCTCGTCACCGAGCGTCAGCATGTCGGTGATCGCGCCGTCGGTCAAATCAGGCCTGATGCCCACGTTGACCGCTTCGCCTGAACCGGTTCGAATGGCCACATCCCCGCCGTTGTTCACGATGACCCGGGTCATCCCCCGGCGGGAAAGGAAGGCGGCCACACCGTCCGCAAGGGTTCCGGCCACTGCGGCCATGGGGGTCAATGTGTCGTCCACGGCCAAAACGCTGCGGATCATTTTCTGGGCCAGGAAATCATCCACGCCATCGGGCACCGCCCGGTAAGGGCGTGAGAAAAGCCGGCGCAGGCGGGCGACCCTTTCAAGCAGGACAAAGGCCTCCTCCCCAGCACGCACACTGAGTTCCAGCTGAGGAATCGAACCCACCGAGGCGGCGATGACCAGGCGCATGGGGCCGCATTCGGCCAGAATCCGGCCCCCGTCCAGCCATTGGATATTCGTTTGGTAGCTCATCCACCACTCATCTTCAGGACTTGGGCTCGAAGGCAGCATAGGGTTTTATGGCTTCCACGTGCCCCCCCATTTTCTCGTAGTCCGGGTACGTCATCGTGTACTCGATGGGACAGATGAACGCCGGGGTGGGAGTCCAGTAAAAGAAATGCTGTTTTACCCTTTCCACATCGACCATAAAGTTGATGCCCCCGCCCGGGAGCAGAAAGACCGGCGCCCCTCCGACCGTGAGGTTCGCCCTCTTTTCGTGTACGGCGCGGGTCAGGGCCAGCAGAGAGCGTACCGCCCCGGCCCGGGCGCTGCCGCCGACACCGCCGATATAGACCCCTGACACCATGGACATCTCACAGTTCTCCGAAATGGCTTCAAGCGCCTCTTTCACCTCAGGGGTCAAGCTCGTCTCCCGCAGGCCACCTTTTTCATCCACCTCGTAAAGGGCTGCATGCCGGCCGGTCGGCTCCGTGACCAGGATCTTCATCCCGGGTCGACCCTCGTCGAGATCCACACCACTGATGAGCGAAGTGGGATCGGTAATGGAGGTTCCACCCCAACCTTTACCCTGTTCGGCGATGTATCGTCCCGGGGTCCCCTTCCTCAAATTCAGCCGGACGCCGGTTTTCCTGACGTCCAGGAAACGTCCTGCCGCATGCTCACTCAAAACCCCCGTATGCGGTGGATGAGAGAGAATGATCACCTCATCCGCGGCTTTTTTCAAGAGGTTGGCGAACATACCGATGGTGGCACTTCCGCATCCTACGATTCTTCGTCCGGCCGTCTCACCGTCGATAACGGGCGCCTCGCCCACCTGCACCTCCAGCCGGGAGCCGTTATCAATCTTCAACTTCACCGGTTTTCTATTGGCCAGATCCGTCATGGTCCGTGCCACCAGCATACCGTGGGGTCCGGCAAGATAGTTGGGCCCGCCGATGGACAGGATCTTGGAACCATACTGATCGGTTGAGACCATCCCGACCCTTTCCTTTTTGGTGGTCACCGGCGAACCTTCGTCTCCGAGTGGGATATCGGTATCGATCTTCAGCATGATGGAACTGTAGAGAAGCGGCGCTTCCGTGGTCACGGTCACGACGTCCACATCGGCCTGTCGCCCCCTGACGATGTGTGGGGCGGGCCGGCAATCCGGATAGGTCGTCCCGGAACCCAGCGCCGTCACAAGGGGCCTGCGGATGGCCTCCTGGGGTTCCGGTCCCACGACGGACGCCACCTCGCTGAAGAGGTGCGGGTGTTCGATCCGGACCAACCGACCGTCCTGGTTGGTGTAGCGCAGGCAGCCCCCTTTGTGACCGGGCCGGATAAAGCAACCGATCGGGCAGGCGTCACACTGCAGGGCATCGGGAGCCGGGGACGGTTCCAGTTCAAGGGCCCCTTCCGGACAGAATTTGACGCAGGCGCCGCAACGGCTGCACTGATCGTTGAACACGGGCTTGCGATTTTGGATTCGAATGGCTCCCAGCGGGCAGTCTCTGGCACAGATCCCGCAGCTGGTACATTTTTCTGTATCGATTAACATGAAACGCCTCCAATGCCAATGACCGGCCTTGCCGGTCCTTTCTCTCATTATCGTGATGAAGGTCCCAGAGCGGCAACACAACTCTCGTCGCTCGACACTTTAGACACTTTTAACTCGTGTCCCTTTCCTGTTTTAAATCAAAGCCGGGACCTCCGGCCCGGTTTACCCCACGATCGAGGCCTGTCTTGTCGCCGGCGCGGTGTTACGGCTCTTTATGACCTTGATTTCGCCGTCAACCAGTACCATGGACACGCCGGGCACATCTCCGGCCTCAAGCGCAGACAGCGCGTTCTCCCCCACGGACCCCATCGGGGCGTCCATGACGACCAGATCCGCTTCCTTTCCCGGGGTAATTTCTCCCCGGTTGAGTCCGAACACGCGGGCGGCATTGCCCGTGGCCAGGCAGACGGCCTGTTCGGGACGCAGCGGCGTCAGGCTGGAGAGAAAATTCAGGGTCCGCAGGTGTGTCAGGGGAATGACGCCCGAACCGGTCGGCGTGTCGCTTCCAATGATGAGCCGTCCGAGGGCCCCATGCTCGAGCAGGAACCTCACAGTTTCCACCGCGACCTTGGGGTTGCCGCACTGAACGATCT
>CAYNYM010000378.1:0-4167 GCA_964401325.1 uncultured Desulfobacteraceae bacterium
GGACGACGAAACCTCGGTGATCCCGGAGATTCCGGCCTCCCAACTGGAGGCCCGGGAAGAGCAGGTGGACGGTCGCATGAAGCGAAAGATATTGGCCGTTCGCAAACTGTTCAAAAACGGTGCAAGCCGGGTAATTATCGCTGACGGCCGCACGGAGCACCCCGTGGCCGACGCACTGTGCGGGAAAGGAACGGTGATCGAATGAATACCAGAGAACTGGAGGAGCGCTACGAACTGCCGGTCTATCCCAGGAGGGATATCGTCCTGGTCCGGGGAAAAGGGGCCAGGCTTTACGACGACCAGGGCAGGGAGTTTATCGATTGCGCCGCCAACGTGGGCGTGTCCAATATAGGCCATGGAAACGAGATCGTCGCCAAGGCCGTCTACGAGCAATACGGAGAGCTCGGGAACTGCTACAGCATGTTTTACAACCCGGTACGGGCCCGACTGGCGGAAAAACTGGTGGGCCTTGCCCCGAAAAACCTGACACGGGTGTTTTTTTGCAACTCCGGAACTGAAGCGGTTGAAGGGGCCATGAAATTTACCCGGGCCACCACGGGCCGGAAGGGAATTGTTGCCGCCATGCGGGGCTTTCACGGAAAGACCATGGGAGCGCTTGCCGCGACCTGGGGACCCGAATATCAGAAGCCCTTTGCGCCCATGCTGCCCGGACTCAAACATGTGCCTTTCAATAACTTCGATAAGCTGGTGGCCGCCGTGGGTGAAGACACGGCCGCCATCATCCTGGAAGTGGTCCAGGGCGAGGGTGGGGTTCGGGTAGGAAACCCGGAGTATTTTCAAAAAGTGCGTGACCTGTGCGATACAAAGGGTGTATTGCTGATCATTGACGAGGTCCAGACCGGTTTCGGACGAACCGGCACCCTGTTCGCCTGCGAACAGTTTGTCGGCCCCGACCTCCTTTGTCTGGCCAAGTCCCTGGCAGGAGGCATCCCCATGGGCGCCATTTTATGCTCGGACAGGATTGCGGTCCCGGTCAAAAGCCACAGCTCCACATTCGGCGGCAATCCTACGGCCTGCGCGGCCGCCCTGGCCTCCCTCGAGGTGATCGAGAAGGAGGGCCTGGTCGAAAAGTCAAAGACCATGGGTGCCTATTTCATGGAAAAACTCCAGGCCCTGCAAAACGACAAGATCCGTGAGATCCGAGGGCTCGGCCTGATGATCGGCATGGAACTCAAGGAAAAGGCCGGAAAATATGTTCAATTACTCATGGACAGGGGCGTCATTGCGCTCATGGCAGGCGCCACGGTCATCCGGCTCCTGCCGCCCCTGGTCATTACCCGGGAGGAAATCGATACCGTGGTTGCGGCCCTTGAAGGGGTCCTCGGGGAGTCCTGATAAGACCCCTTGCGCTTGATGGTCTCTGGGGGTGGGGCCTCATGTTGAAATGACGGTCCCGTCCCTGTATGCCTTTCAAAAAGCCGAACAGTTACAACGGGTTTTGCAAATTTGATGCGGCACCATGACGCGGGCATTGTTCACGTTCGGAGGAAAAAGATGAGTGTCGAGACCGTAAGAAATTATTTTCTTGAAAGAAACCTGCCCTATGAAATCCGTGAATTCGACGCGAGCACCGAGACCGTGGACCTGGCCGCAGAGGCCCTGGGGGTCGAACCGGCCCTGATCGCCAAGACGCTTGCCTTCAAGGTGAAAGACCGGCACCTTCTGGTGGTGACCAAGGGAGATGCCAGGATCGACAACAAGAAATTCAAACAACAATTTCAGGGTAAGGGCAAGATGATGTCTCCAGAGGAGGTCAGGGAAAAGACCGGACACCCTGTCGGCGGCGTTTGCCCCTTCGGCCTGGAAAAAGACCTCCCCGTTTTTCTGGACGAAAGTCTCAAGGCCTTTGAGAAGGTCTACCCCGCTGCAGGCTCCCGCAACTCCTGTATCGAGATCACGCCCGACGAACTCTGCACGATCACCGACGCCCGGTGGGTGAATGTGTGTAAATCATAAAAAGGAAGACGCTATGTCCTGGTATAAAATTGTGTTATCGCCCCGGATGGTTACCCTGGGTCAGTTGGGTGAAGTCACGGACAGGTTTGCGGCCCTCAAGGCATCAAGAAATGTGCCGGATACATTTAACGCCTTTGTTGGGAAAAGAGGCCAAGGGTCGGGGGTGGTCATCTACCTCACCCCCGATGCGGCATACTGTGCCGAGCCCCTGCTCAGGAAAAACAATGCCGTCGAGTGTGAAAAGCCAGCCTTCGAGGAACTCGCCTTTACACTCCTGGGTCGACGGGTAGCACCCGAACTTCTTGCTGATGACTGAGAAATAAGATCGCATTGAAACCAAAGCCGCTCCATTCCCAGCCGCAGAACCTTTTGCGAGGGCTGCCCTTATGTGCCCATTTTTTATGCCCTAGCGGAGGTGATTGCGCGGTTCGGAGGGCGGGAGAGGGTCGTCGTGGTTGGAGATCCCGGCTGCATGGTTCGGGGTCAATTGCCGCCCCTTGACCTCCTTGATGTCAAGGCAGGTCTGGGTTCGAGCATCGCCACAGGGGCGGGCATGGCAATGGCCTAGCCCTTTCGACGTGCGGGCCACGGGGAATCGGCGGTCGGTGCGCCTGTGGAAAAAATCGTGGCAGTTGTCATCTCGCGCGGACCCTGCCCTGAACACCCGCAACCCCAAGGATTTGATGACGGTTAGACTTTTCTTCTTTCGGCCCATGGCGTTTCATTTTCTGCCCACATGAAGCCTGATCGACATGTCTTTATCTCAAGCCCAAGAGTTTCATTTCATTTCCGGTCATTTAAAAAACATGACCTTTTGTTATCCCAACCCATGACCCTGCCGTTGATGAAAGGAGAAGGCCTATGAAGGTTCTGGCATTTAACTGTAGCCCCAATACGGATGATGGCAACACCGCCCTGATCCTGAATCCCTTTTTGGATGGAATCAGGTCGGCGGGCGCCGATGTGGAACTCTTCTACACCAAGAAACTCAAGATCAGGCCCTGCGCCGGGGATCTCCACTGTTGGTTCCGCAAACCGGGGGTTTGCATTCATCAGGATGACATGGTGCAGCTCTACCCCCGCTTGAAAAAGGCTGATATCTGGATCTTTGCCACACCGGTCTATTTTGACGGGATCAGCGGTCCCATGAAAATGCTCATGGACCGGCTGGTGCCCCTGGTGCTTCCCTTTGTTGAAATCCGGGACGGGCACTGCTGCCATCCCCGCCGGGAGGGAACCACGTCGGGAAAGGTCATCCTGGTCTCCACGTGTGGATTCTGGGAAACCGACAATTTCGATCCAGCGGTAAGCCACATGAAGGCCTTTTGCAGGACCATCGGCCGGGAATTCGCCGGTGCCCTGGTCCGTCCCTGCGCAAGCTCTTTCAGGGGCATGCTGGATTTGGGACGCCCCGTAGAGGATATTCTCGATGCGGCCGGGGAGGCGGGACAACAACTCATTCGTGAAGGAAAGATGTCGCCCGAGACCCTGGCCGGGATCAGCCGTGAGATCATGCCCATGGACAAATTCGTCCAGGTATCCAACCGGGTGTTTCAGTCGGAATTGGATGCGTTGGACGTAGGATAATCGGGTCTCTGAAGTGAAGAATCCGGGTCCAGGGGGCCGGGTTCCCATGTTAGAATAAATCGCCGGTTCAACCGCCCTGCGCGGTCAAACCCATTCTTTGGATCATTCATGAAAACATACATTGATTTGACCTATGATATCACGCAAGACACCCCGATGTGGCCCGGCGAGGCCTCGCCTGAAATCCGGGAGGTCAAGACGCTTGAAAAAGACGGATATGCCGTCCAGTCCATAGGGTTCAGCAATCACATGGGCACCCATTTGGACGCCCCTTCCCATTTCATCCGGGGCGGCTGCACCTTGGATCAGATCCCCCTGGAAACCTTTATCGGAAGGGCGGTCATCCTGGACTTTACCGGCAAGCAGGAAGGCGACGTGATCACGAGACGAGAACTGGCCTCTCATGGGTCCCGGCTCGGTCCCGGCAGTCGAATCCTCCTGAAGACCGGGTGGGATCGTAAATTCAAAAAAGACGGCTTTTTCGAGGGGTTTCCTTGCCTTGACCTGGACGCGGCCCGGTATCTGGTTTCCACGAGACCCGCTCTGCTCGGTATGGACAAAGATATGATTGCCCGCAAGCCGGTGAAAGAAGCCGCCACAGTC
>CAYNYM010000379.1:0-4154 GCA_964401325.1 uncultured Desulfobacteraceae bacterium
TGAGGTAATAAGGTTCGCACCATGATTCTGGATCTCGATGCGGGTAGGATAAAAATCACTTAGTGAACGGATCCCGTCAAACAGGAGGAAAAGGGCTCTCAGAATGAGAATAGAATGTCCTCATTGTCAAAAAATCTTCAATATTCCCCATGAGAGGCTTCCGAAAAGGGATGAAATTTCCTTTCCGTGCCCGGCCTGCAAGGAGGTCATAAATCTCGATCTGCGGACCGTCAATGGTAAGCGGGATGAGGGACAAGACCCGGTGGGTCGATTTGCCGCCTCATCCGATACGGCATTGAAAGGCGACGCCTTAAAGGATAAAATTCTGAGGACCGTAAGCGACCTGCCCCCGATGCCCCAGACGGTTATTCGGGCCCGGCAGATCATGCGGGATCCCTGTTCCAGTTTCGAAGAACTTGCCAAGGTTTTTGAAACGGACCAGGCCGTTGCGGCCAAGGTATTGAAACTGGCCAATTCACCCTATTACGGCATGATGGGGAAGATTTCCTCTCTTCAGCATGCGTCTGTTGTTCTCGGGCAGAAGGCCTTGGAGGAACTGATCACCATAGCCGGGGCATCTCATTTGCTCGGCGGTAAACTGGAGGGATATAAGCTGGATGCCGGTGATCTCTGGCAGCATTCCATGGGAGTGGCTCTTGGGGCCAAATTGATCGCCCTAAAAAAGCACCCCGCCCTTGAAAACGATGCCTTTGCAGCCGGGCTCATCCATGATGTGGGAAAGCTGGCCCTTGATCCCTATGTCCTTGAGAGAACGGCGGCCTTTGAGGCCGTCATAAATGACGGCCGGGAAGGTTTTACCGAGGCGGAGAACCGCATTTTGGGCTTTGACCATGCTGAAATCGCATTCGAGCTGTGTAAGAAATGGGATATCCCTCAACCCCTGAGAATAGCTGTCCGATACCACCATACGCCCGCCCGCGCCAAAGATAACGCCTTGGCCTTGATTGTTCATGCAGCCGATGCCATGACCATGATGAGCGGCATGGGCGCCGGACTCGACGGCATGCAATACCAGGTTGACGGGAAGGCCGTCGAATACCTGGGACTTGGGGACTTGGATGTCGGTGAGATTATGGCCGGACTTGTGGAGGGGGTTCAGGATATTTTCGCACAAATGGAGATTGACTGACGGTCTTTCCCTCATGTGTGTTTCGTCCCAACAAGAACAAATCCTGTCGCCGTGCCATGATTTTCCCCCTATGGGGACGTGACCTATCATTTGCACTTCGATGAAAAACCCGAGCAGGTCCAATCTTCAATTTTCTGTAAATTTAACTAATATTTTTATGAATTTGTTAGTTCTAATCGTGATTTCAAGGGATGGATCGCTTTACAACCTGTAAAATTTCCTGACACCCGCCCGCCTCATGTCTTTCCCGGATCGTCCTCGTCATTTTGGAATATCTCCTGTAACCGATCGGTTAGGGGATCAGGATTGAAATGGCATCACGGCATATCAATTGCTCTTAATTGTCTAAGTAGCTTTCCGCATCATCGACCCTGAAGGGGGAGGTTCATCCAACGGACAGTGAAAATCAGCGGTTTTGGACAGGGAGATCCTGAGCCTATGACAAAACCATGTGATTCGGAAATAAAGGCGATCCCGTCTACCTTGAATGAAAGAGGTGGACGTGGATCGCCTTTTTGTATTCGGGATGATTCCTTCTGGATATGAGAAAAAGACGAGGAAAGGAGAGGTTGCCGTGAAAATGATGTTGTGCTTCATTGTCAGTTCTATTATGCCCTTTGCCCTGTTGTTCGCCGGAGTGAGTGCCGATGCCGTTGAGACCATAAAGGTCGGAATCGTTGATTGCTATACCGGATCGCCCACAACCATGACCTGTGATGTCAGAGATGCCTTCAGGCTTGAGGTGGAAGAGATCAATGCAAGGGGAGGTGTCCTGGGCCGAAAGATTGAATGTATCACCATGGATACGAAATTTCGGGTGGATGTCGGTACCCTTGCGGCCAAGGATTTAATCAGGAATCACAATGTGGATATCCTCATGGGGACCATCAACAGTTCCGTTGCCCTGGCCGTCAGTGAGATAGCGAAGAGGGAGAAGGTACCTTTCTTCAATACCTTTTCCAAGAGCGAGAAGGTTACCGGTGAAAAGGGGCATCGTTATGTGTTCGGTATCACGGAGAATACGGCCATGGTGGGGAGGGCCGCGGCCCTGGGCCTGGCCGGGAAACCATACAGAAAATACTGGATTGCCGGAGATGACTATGAGTATGGGCAAGCCATGGCAAAAGATGTCTGGTCTCACCTCCGGCGGTTGCAGCCGAATGTCCAAAAGATGGGAGAAACCTGGTGGGAGCCCGGGAATCCGGACCTGATTCCCCATCTGATGACCATGATGAGAGCAGGCCCGGATGCCATCATCTTTGCCACGGGCGGACTCAGCATGGTCAATCTCCTGAGGCAGGTCAAAGTAACCGGACTTTCGGAAAAGATCCCGATATTTGTCCATACGGCCACAGAGTTGGGCGTGGTTGTTTCACTCGGGCTGGAGGCCCCTGCCGGTGTCATGGGGACCTCAAACTACCATTTTTACTATCCCGATAATCCAGAAAACAGGATGTTTCTCGAGGCCTTTATGAAAAGATACGGCAGATATCCAAAGGTCGGGGCCCTTTATGGCTATCTCACCGCCCGGTTTATGGAAAAAGGCTACAACAAAGCAGGAAGTCTGAACCGTGAAAGACTGGTGAATTCTTTGGAGGGACTGACTGTGAAGAGTCCGGTGGGTCCCGTACGGATGCGGGCCTGTGATCATCAAACTGTCCTGCCCATGTTCATGGGCGTGACAAAGCGGTCTCCCCAATACCCTTTTTTTATTGCAGGCGATGTGAGAAAACTGCCCGGTGTGGATACGATGCCGACCTGTGAAGAAATCATGAAAGCCCGGTGTTTACAGTAGGGGGGAGCGCGTGAAAAACGCTGGGCTATGCCGAATTAAGAGTGGGTGAAGAAAGATGCGAGTGTCTTAGGTTCCAGGCGGGGGCCGTCAGCCATCCCTGTTGAGTCCCAGTTCATTTATCTTGGACAGAAGGGTGTTGCGGTGAATCCCGAGGATTTCACATGCCTTTTTGCGGTTTTGATTCACGTGATCGAGGACTTGGTTGATATATTGTTGCTCAAAGTTGTTCACCGCCTTTTTGAGGGGCACATGTTTCAGGGATCTCCTGTCCGTATGAAAGGTGGAGACATCTTTGAGGTGAATAATTTGCTCCTTAGAGATGGTGAAACACCGTTCTACCAGGTTCTGGAGTTCTCGAACGTTCCCCGGCCAGTGGTATTCTTTTAGGGTTTTGACGGCTCGTTTGGAAAACCTTTTGGACGGCTTTCCTGTTCTTTTGGCGTTTTGATCCAGGAAATAATTCAGGAGTAGCTGAATATCACTTCTCCTCTGCCGTAACGGAGGCAGCTCTACGGGAAAGACATTCAGGCGATAGTAAAGATCCTCACGGAATTTTTCCTGGGAAATGAGTTCTTCGAGGTTTTTATTGGTGGCGGCGAGAAACCTGGCGTCGATTTTGATGACATTGGTCGTCCCCAGTTTTTGGAACTCCTTTTCCTGAATGACTCGCAGGAGCTTTGCTTGCATATTCGTGTCCAGGGTATCTATATCGTCCAGGAAAACAGTGCCCTTATCTGCAATTTCAAGTTTCCCCATGGTGGTTTGTGTGGCCCCTGTAAAGGCCCCTTTTCGATGGCCGAAGAGTTCACTCTCCATCAGCGTGGAAGGAATGGCCGCACAATTGATGACCACAAAGGGGCAGTCTTTTCTCGGACTCAGGTTGTGGATTGCCCTGGCGACTAATTCTTTGCCCGTGCCGCTTTCGCCCTGGATCAAAATGGCCCCTTCGCTATCGGAGATCGAATAAATCAGATCAAAGACCGCCTTCATCCTGTCATCTTCTCCGATGATCTCTTCAAATGGATGATACCGTTCCAGTTCTTTTCGAAGATAGGTCACTTCTTTAATAAGACTGTGTTTTTCCAGGGCTCTTTTGATGATATTGAGCACATCTTCAACTACAAAAGGCTTGATCAGATACTCATAGGCTCCAAGCTTAATGGCCTTGACAGCCGTCTGAATCTCTTTGACCGCGGTGACCATGATGAT
>CAYNYM010000380.1:0-4146 GCA_964401325.1 uncultured Desulfobacteraceae bacterium
GGCTCCGAGCTTCGAAGCGGGAAAAAAATTTCTGGGCAAGAATACCTATGATCTTGCCATATTTGATATCATGGGCGTCAAGGGGTATGATCTGCTTCGCATCGCAACCGAGAAGAACATTCCAGCACTCATGCTGACGGCTCATGCCTTGAGCCCTGAAAATCTTGTCAAATCCATCAAGGAAGGGGCACATTCCTACGTCCCAAAAGATAAATTGCCTGAAATTACGTCATTTATCAGGGATGTCCTGGAAGGACGTCAAAAGAGCGGCGAGAAGCATGGGCACTGGTTCACACGCCTTAAACCGTTTTTTGATAGACAATTCGGTGATGGGTGGCGGGAAAAGGACAAGGAGTTTTGGAAGGAATTTGAAAAAGAGACAGTCATCTCGAAAAAGGATCTTGAAAACATCATGTGATTCCCAATAAAATCATCGCCTGTTGCACGGAACTTCCGGATCGGCCCTCTCCTAAGACCAATCCGATTTTCTGCTCAGCCACAGGCTAAAAGGGAATCTGCACGGAAAAAGTCGTCCCTTTCCCCGTGTCACTATCCAGAAAGAGTTCCCCTCCCATATCTTCGACCAAGACCAGCACTCCCGCAAGACCCAGGCCATGTCCTCTCACGCAGTGATCCGATCGCATGTCCATCTGGAAATAACATTCAAAGATCTTTTCGTGATAGCTTGCCGGTATCCCTTCCCCGTCGTCTCTTACTGAGATAAACAGAGAGTCCGGCCGTTCACTAATTGCCAATTGGATTTCTTTTTTGCGATATTTCAGTGCATTGTTCAACAAGTTCCTGAATATTTGTTTGACTTTACTCTCATCCATGGCGAGGTGTCTGCACCATAATGCCTCATCGATGAGAAGGTCGATCCCGCATTGTTGCATGATCTCCTTCAGGTCTGGGAGATTGACGCATTTCTTGATCTGGTCCGCCGTCTCATGATCTGTCAGGTCAAAAATTTCGACCATCGTCTGTTCGATGAAATGGGACAGCGCAAATTCCTTCCTATTGATAATTCCTTTTGTCGATCTCCCCAATTCGAGTGCGTCATTTACCAGGTTCCTTGTGACAATGGTATTCCTGAGGACCCTTTGCAATACTTTCTCTTGTTTTTCGGTAAGAGAACCGTATTTGTCCCGTCTCTGCAGCAAGGAGAGTGTCCCGGCCTCAATGACTGCAAGGGGCACTTTCAAATCGTGGATTAAAAAATCGAATTTTATTCTATTGTTACCCATTTTATTCCCTATCGGTTGAAACAATCTGTCTCCGCAATCCCGGCCTCACCGGAACAATCGCAACTCACGGGAAAGGACCATATCAACATCTTGGAAGGCGGCACCCACTGAAAACCGTTAGATTACGCATGAAAAAACGATGCCCACGTAGCCCACGAAACTGCTGTCAGGCCTTATGTCGTAGCTTGTTTGATAGACCAGTTCATGTGCATGCCTGGCACCCATCTTCTTGACCGCCGCAATGGTCGCAGCCGCGGCACCGGAACAGCACGCATTGCTGTTTTTCAATGATTCCCTTATGACCTCTTCCGCATTCATTTGCAGCATCAAATCCACAACGGACCTGTCGTTCTGATTCTTGACCCAATCAACCGCGTCCTTGCCGACTCCTCTGGGTGTGAAACCGTAATTATTGCCATAATGCGTAAGATCGGTTGATCCGATAACCCGTAGACTCCGACCCTTTTGCTCAGCCAGGTCCGCCAATCTTTCGCCGATTTTCAAAGAGACCGGTGAGGGAGGGACGCCCAAGGGCAAAAGTTGTGCATTGGGGAAAAAATGTTTTACAAACGGCAGCTGAACCTCTACCGTATTATCCGCTTCATAGTTGGAAGAGGTTTCAACCCGGAAAGGAAACTCAGCCTCGAGTGCCTCGCCGAGTTCTTGGTCCATTTCCAAAACGCCGAGAGGCGTCTCCCACTCCCCTTCTTTCATGATATAATTGCTGCTCCCGGAATGCAGGTGTTTTCCGAAAATGACGACGGTATCCGGCGGGGGATCGCCTTTGAGGCACTTAAAAACATTACATGCAATACCGCCCGAATAAAACCATCCGGCATGAGGCACGATGCCTCCAAGCATGATTCTTTCACCGGAAACACACGGAACGCTCTCCCTTTCGAACTTCTCGATAACCTGCTGACAATCCAAAGCGCTGCCCGGGTACCAACTCCCGGCCAAATCTGATTTTCTAACGGACGTCACTCTTGCCCTCCCTGTTTTCGTTGTCATCCGGACGTCGTCAAAACCTGTTTTGCCTTGAATCCCAGGTCCTGAGAACTTAACTTATTGGGCAATATTACGAGTCATGTAAATTAGATACACTTTTTTCAAAGACTTTTTTGGCGTTTCGGCTTATAGGTTTCTCTTAATATACACAAATTTTGGTCCTTATGGAAATGGGAAAATCATATCTGGAAAATTCAAGAAGAATCTTTATGGTGAGTTCAATGAGGGAATTAAATGACTTTTGATATCGCGGAATGGATTGTACGGATCCCTGTCCTTTTATTTGCCATTACGATCCATGAATACTCTCACGGCAAAGCGGCCTTGTCTCTGGGTGATCCCACGGCAAAGAATGCAGGGAGGCTGTCCCTGAATCCCATTATTCATATCGACCCCCTGGGCGCTATCTGCCTCTTTCTCTTCAATTTTGGCTGGGCCAAACCGGTGCCCGTAGACATTCGGTATTTTAAGAATACGAGACGCGACACGATCCTCATGTCCCTGAGCGGCCCGGTGGCCAATCTTGCGGCCGCTCTCCTGGCCGGAATTTTTATTCGTTACTTCATTCTGCCGTTCGAGATCTATCTGAAAGTCCTTTTGTACATGATCTTGATGAATTTGGGTCTCGGTCTCTTCAACCTCCTGCCATTGCATCCCTTGGACGGCTCTCACGTCTTGGAAAACCTGCTCAGGGGTGAAGCCGCAAGAAAGTACCAAAAGTTCGGCCGATACGGACCCCTTATCCTGATTGGAATCATTATGCTCGACAATTTCGCCCATACCGGGATTATCAGCAAGGTCCTCTTGACGCCCATGTTTTATCTGGGCCATCTTTTTGCAGGAGACAATTTTTTCAAGCTTCTCGGCCTCTTAAGATAACTCTCGCCCTGAAAAAACCCGGCATGGTGGCGCGCTGAAAGACGGAGGCCTGTCTTTCCACTTCGGCAGAAAAAATAGGCCCCTGGTACCTAACCCTCTATAAAATTTTTTTAAAACGGGTTGGACAGGGGCCACTCCAGAAACAGGTCGTACGCCTTGTCCCCAGAGATTGCCTTCATACAAAACCGATTAAGCCAGGTCAAGATTTTTTGTGATCTGCTTGTCGAATTTCCTCAGCGGGCGTCATGAAGGGGAAACCAGGAACGCTTCGACACCCTCTCCGGCGGTTCTTGCGGAGGACGGACGCCCCAAAGGGCCGATGCGAGACCCACCATTCCCTTCGACACGCAGCCTTTTCCAAAGGCGAATAAAAGAGGAGTTCCAGGTGCCGCGCCACCCCGAATACCAAGAGTTGTTAATTCTCTATTCTTAACATCTCTTCGGCAACTCTCATTTCCTCCGGAAGCGCACGCAGGATCTCAGGGATATGTTCGGCTTTCAGTCCGAATTGAAAAAGGATGGATTGGTCGACCTGGCAGCTGATGCCTTCATGATGACGGCAGAATTCGTCGGCAAGTGAGACATAATAAGAAAGATTGCTCAGTCTGACCCAGGATTCCATGTTGGGGATAATTTTTCCGACCATATTGGCGTGATGGTTTTTTATTGAATTGACCAAAGATATCGGGAATCTCCAAGCATCTGCAATCATGCCTCCAAGTTCGGCATGATCCATACCGAAGATCTCTTTTTCCGCTTGTACAAAGGTCAGTCCGTCTTTTTGCATCAATAGAGACAATTCCTTCGGGTTTTCTGCAATGTATCGGTCCAGTACCAACTTCCCCACATCATGCAAAAGGCTTGCAGTAAAGAGCACCGCATCGTCTTTTAATCCGACTTTCCTTATCAGCATCTGGGAAAGGGTCGCCGAGGCCACGCTGTGGCGCCAGAGTTCGCCGGAAAAAAAGAAATTACAAATTAATTAATCAAGATCATCTGTATGATAAAATAAATC
>CAYNYM010000381.1:0-4130 GCA_964401325.1 uncultured Desulfobacteraceae bacterium
CATAGCAGACATACAGGATATCGTCGTTTCGCTCTGCGGCGCCTGAAAGGGCCTGAAGACCGATATCAAAGGTGCCGCCGTCCCCGGCCCAGGCCATCACGACCACATCCTCTTCGCCTCTTGCATCAAAGGCCGCCCGGACGCCTGAGGCGACCACCGCCGCCGTCTCAAAGGGGGCATGGATGACCGGCACCTGGAGGGCCGAATAGGGGTAGACGCCGATGATGATGGTCCAGCAGCAGGCGGGGATGACGACCACGGTTCGTTCCCCCAGGCCCTTGAGGGCAAGTTTCATGGCAAGGGATGCACCGCACCCCTGGCATGATAGGACCCCGGGTTGAAGCAGTTCCTGATCCGTCATTAATTCCCTCGGAATATCGAATGTCCTTTGCACGAGACACCTCCGGGTTTGATCTCATATACCGGGCACAATGGCACCGGTGTTAATGCCTCATAAGAAATACTGCAGACGGGGCGCTCAGAGCTTTTTCTCATTTTTTCAAAGCGCCCGTGAGCTTTTAAGAATTAAGTTAACCACTTGCCGTCTCAGCTGAGCAGAACGACTTTTCATCACGCCATCAATTCCGGACGCTTGAATTTCCGGTATCTTGTTTGTCATTGTTTGCCTGATTAAAATCGAGGAGCGACACCTCAACTTTAATCACTCGATATTTTAGTCACTTGTAACTAATCCCCCCTCCGGGGTTAAGCCAAAGACGGGCCCTCCGGACCCGGATGCCTTACCCTTACTCTTTCAAGCCCCAGAAAAGGGTCGCTTCCGTGGGCTTTTCATGGGTGAGGGCGTAGTCAAAGATACCCTCCAGGTCTTCGGGGGTGACATCCCGCCCTCCAAGACCCGCGACAACCGGGAAGATGACCGGGCGGGGTTCGCAGGTATAGAGTGCAGCCTGGATTTCACCGGCAAAAACGCCCCCCATCCCGGCCGTGAGGTTTCGGTCGATGACCACCACCTTCGAAATTTTTCCGAGCACTTCGCGCCAGCGCCTGGTGGGGACCGGCCTGAAAAGACGCAATTTCACCAATCCGACCTTGTGACCCTTTTCCCTGAGGCTATTGACCGCAATCCGGGTCACCGATGTAATGGTTCCGGCGGTCACGGCAATGACATCGGCATCTTGTGTTTCATATTCTTCCACCACATCGTAGTTTCGGCCGAAGCCTTCGTTGAATTCTGTGCACACCTGCGGGTAGATATCCAGTGCCTTCAGGGTGTTGTTGTGTGTGGCATAGCGCCCTTCATAATATAAGTCGGGAGACATCAATCCGCCGAACATGCGGGGATGATTCACATCAAGCTGGAAAATAGGTGCGTAAGGGGGCAGAAAGGCATCCACTTCGTCCGGTTCCGGGACATCCACGATTTCAGAGGTGTGGCTCAGAAAAAAGGCGTCATAGGTCAGCATAACGGGAACCATGATTTGTTCGGCGAGTCTGTAGGCCATGATCACGCAGTCCAGCACCTCCTGGTTGGACTCACAGTAGAATTGAATCCAGCCCGTATCCCGCTGCGCCAGCGAATCGGTCTGATCCGCCCATATGTTCCAACCCGGGGCCACGGCCCGGTTGACATTGGCCAGGACAATGGGGAGTCCGGCTCCTGAGGCCCAGTGAAGGACCTCATGCATCAACAGGAGGCCCTGACTGCTTGTGGCCGTGAAGGAACGAACTCCTGCCGTCGAAGATCCCACTATCGCCGCCATGGCCGAATGCTCGCTCTCCACTTTGATGAAATTTGCATCCAATCGGCCGCTTGCGCAGATCTCGGAAAGTTCCTCCACAATGGTGGTCTGCGGTGTGATGGGATATGCGGAGATGACCTTGACCCTGGAAAGTCTCACGCCCTGGGAGACGGCGTGATTTCCCTTGATGACCTGTTTCAATTATGTCTCCTTCGGTAAAGGGGTTTCTTCCTCGAACATGCTGATGGCGCTGCGCGGGCACTCCGTAAAGCAGATGCCGCAGCCCTTGCAGTAATCATAGTCAAAGGCATAGCCAAAATCGTCAGGCCCCTTGCACAGGACGGACATATCAGGACAGAATATCAGGCAGTTGTCGCATTCGGTGCAGCGACCGCAATGCAGGCATCGTTCCGCTTCCCTTTGGGCCTTGTCCTCGTTGAAGGTTACGGTGTAGGCGTCAAATGATTTTTTCCTTGAACCCGCATTGAGGTTTTCCCTTTGCATCCTTGGAGCTTTTTGAAAATAGTCATAAACGATCTTTTGAGAATCTACAACCTTGCGGAGGTCTTGGGGTACAGGGTTGACGGGTTTCCAGCCCATATACCTGGAAAAGCTCACGGCCGAAGCGTTCCCGACGGCAATGCTTTGCATGACACCCGCAATATCCCGGCCTGTTGAGTCGCAGTCCATGGCGATGGCGGCTTTTTTGCCGGCGGCCACGGCATGAATGACCGTATGGGGGATATCGATGATATCGCCCCCCGCATAGATCTTGGCCCGACCGTTCACCTCAGGGAGGAGTTGAAGGGTCTCACCTAGGCGCAGCAACCCTTCTTCGGTCGGTATGGTGTCATTCAGGTAGCTGAAATCAGGCCTCTCACCGAGGGCGGTCAGGATGGTATCCGTCGGCAGATCGAAGAGGGCACCTTCCTTTTTCTCGGGACGCCGCCGTCCCGATTCGTCGGGCGGACCCAGAAGCATCTCGCAGCACACCAGTTTTGCAATGGTGCCGTCAGCGTTAGCGTCAATCCTTTCCGGAGCGGCCAGGAACCGGAAGTGAATTCCTTCTTCCCGTGCCTCACGAATCTCTTCGGGATGGGCGGGCATCTCGGCCTCGGAACGGCGGTATAGGATCGTGACATCGCAGTTCATACGGACCGCTGTCCTGGCGGCGTCTACAGCCGTATTGCCGCCTCCGATAACGACTGTCTTCGAGCCGAGATGAACCGGTTCCCCCTGGGCGACCTTTTTGAGAAATGAGAGGCCGCTAAGGACGCCCTTGCAATCAACCTTTCCTTTTACCTCCAGCTTCACGCTCTGATGAACTCCGGTGGCGAGAAAGACATAATCATAGGCCCTGCAAAGTTCGGATAGGGATTTGGGATCTATAATGGGCGTTTTCGGCCTCAAGACAATGCCCATGTTTTCGAGGCCCTCCATTTCCGCATCCACAATTTTCCGGGAAAGGCGATAGGCCGGAATACCCACCCGGAGTATTCCCCCCATTACCGGCAGGGCCTCAAAGATAGTGACATCAAACCCGAGAAGTCTGCCGAAATAGGCTGCCGACATCCCTGCGGGACCGGAACCGATAACCGCCAGACGCCGGCCGTTGGTATCAGGCAGGTCAGGATGGGGTGTCGATAAAGGCACCTGATCTCCCAGAAATCTCTCCAAATCCCGAATGCCGACGGCCTCATCAAGTTGAAGCCGATTGCAGGCCCTTTCACAAAAGGTGAAGCAGACCCGGCCGAGCAGAGCAGGGAAGGGCTGTTCTTGTTTCAGGTGCCAATAGGCCTGTTCGTATTTTTCCTTTTGCAGGAGTTTTATCCACCCTTCAATGTCATTACCCGCCGGGCAGGCGTTCAGGCAGGGCGGTGTCTTGTCCTCATAAACGGGTTTCAGGTAGCGCCAGCTTCCCGTTCGGTTGTGCAGCATGGTCCCCAGAGAGGTATTCATGGGCGGAAATTCCCTCCAGGTCCTGTGCTCGAATTGCCGGGCCGATTCACTGCGTTTTATTATGGACATAACCGTCATCCCTCCTGCCTTGCATTGCTCATTGGGCCCTTACGAGCTGTTCGCAGGCGGCGAGGGCCGCCTTCTTGTTCTCCTCTGTTTTCGTAGGGACATATTCTTCGATGGCCTTTTCGACGGCGTGAATGCTCAGAAGCCCTGTGGCCTTGGAAAATGCACCGAGGATGGCGGTATTCACAATGGGGTTGGAAGGGGATCCGAGCCGAAACTCTACCGCGATAGATGCAGCGTCCACGACAAAGATATTAAAACGCGGTCCCATGAGATTTGTGTAATAATCAGGGTTTTTTTTCGTGTTGATCAGGACGCCGCCCTTCTCTTTTAGACCATTGGTGACCCCAGTGCTCTCGATGAGGGTGGGGTCGAGGACGATAATGTGGTCCGGTTTGTAGATCT
>CAYNYM010000382.1:0-4130 GCA_964401325.1 uncultured Desulfobacteraceae bacterium
TATCTGCGGTTGACGGGATGCAGGCTGGGTTATCTGCTCAACTTCGGGGAGGCCCTTATGAAAAACGGGATTACCCGGTGCGTCAATGGCTTTGAAGAATGATTTTCTCTGCGCCCCTGCGCCTCAGCGGGAGATAAAATTCCTTGTTCAGGCAAAGACACCTTCAAGCCACTGAGGAAAACGCATGGGCGTTATAAAAGACACATCTCGTCCCTTTATTTCCGCATCCTGCTCCAGGGTCAAATTCAGGACGGCAAACCTGTCAGGATGATAAGCTTCCATGAAACTCCATGATGACCGGGTGACCTTCGGGGCCTTAAAAGACGAGAATTTTACCTCCAGGCCGGATAGGGTCCCCGCATGCTCGATGACGAAATCGACCTCAGCCCGTGTCTTGCTGCGCCAAAACTTCACAGAACTCTTCAGGGGCAGGTTCTTGTAAATCTCGGAAAAGGCCCAATTCTCAAAAAGCTGCCCTTTGTCCGTTCTCAAGGATAGTTCAAGCGAAAAGCTATTTAACAACTGGTTTCGGATCCCGTTATCTATGAAAAATGCCTTTGGAGCCGAGGTAATTTCGCGGCGTTTGCCCCCGGCAAAGGGACGCAGCCTTTTGACGATGTGGCTTTCCTCCAGAATTTCGACATAGGCATTCACGGTTCCCACATCGATGTTGCATATGGAGGCCAATTCGGAATAGCTCATAAGGTTTCCGATTTGTCCGGCCAGAAGAGGCAGCAATTTCCGGAAGGCGTCCACCCGTTTGATTCTAAATAAATCAGAGGCATCCCTGAGGATGAGTGCTTCAACAAGGTCGCTCAGGATCATGATTTTCTCTTCCCGGTCCGGAGCAAGGTAAACGGCAGGATAACTACCGAAAACAAGGTGGTTTGAAAAGATTTGATGAAAGATATGCCTTTTTGCCACGGGGTTTTTCGGTGCTGCATGTTGGAGCATTTCAGTCACGCTGAACGGTGTCAGCAGGCGCCTGGTTGCCCTCCCGGCCAGAGATTCCCTGGTCCTGCTGCGCAGATCAAAGGATGAAGACCCTGTAACGAGGAGGGGAATTCCTAAATGGGCATCCACGAGGCCCTTTACAAACAATCCGGCCTCATCCATATGCTGTATCTCATCGATGAACAACGCTTTCAGGTTTGCAAAATTATCCCTCAGATATGCCGCAAAATCGATCGGCGAGCCGCATTCCATCCTTAATAAAGGATCTTCCATGTTGAGAAACAGGATCTCGGGGGCCAGGTCCCTTAACAGGCGCCAAACCATGGTCGATTTTCCGGATTGTCTGGGTCCGACGACCAACAGGGCCCGATCAGCCCGAATGGGCGTGCTTTGCGCCACGCGATCAACGTATTCCTCGGGAAGGAAGCGATCGATAAACTCCCCTGATTTTTCAGGGTGTAAGATCCAGGGATTCATTCGCATGATTCTGTTTTCGATTTCAATGGCCGGCAATTTTTCCCTCCGGAGTTAAATTTGAATCAATATTAACTGGGCTAAAATGGTTCGTCAATCAAAATGAGACGGGTTAATCTTGGTATAACGCCGGATCTGAGTGGAGATAATGTCGCGCGGGGACGAAAAGGGCATCACGCTGACGCGTGAAAGGAAAAAATAGAAACATTTTTCTCCCGCAGAGGCGCGGAAAGGAAACCTTCTAAATACGGGGTCTTCTCTGTTGACTCAGTGGTTCTGGTGAAGCCCGGCTCTTTTGGGCGAACGGGGGAGAGGAACACCCTTATAGGTTTTATACCCTTCATGCTCTTCGTGTCCTTCATGGTGAAATATCTTTGTTTTTCCATTGCACCGATCCATATCTCTCCCACAAGGTACAGAAATTTTTCAATCCAGCAAGGAAACGGTGGAAGGTTGACAGATATCCAGAGATACTTTAAGATATTAATCGTATCCATGAAGGGGTCATGAAAAATGGGTCGTGAAAAACCCTTTGAATGTGAAATCACGGTATCACCCGGCGTTGAGGACAAGCTTCATAAAAAACATAGAATCGAAATCTGGGAGATTGAAGAGGTCATATATGATGATTCCTTTGCGTTTACAATGCGTCATAAGGACATCCATTTTGTATATGGACAAACCTTTTCAGGCAGATACCTCCTTGTTCTTGTGAGGATACTAGGCCCTGTTGAAGTTTCCGAAATGGGTTACGAAACCGGAAAAAACGTTTTGAAAATCATCACGGCCAGAGACATGAATCCCAACCAGCGCAAGAAATACCTGGAAAGAAAAGGGGGAAGGAAATGACGAATAAAGAAAAACTTCCGGATATGTCCCGTATGAGTGATGAAGATCTGGAAGCTTTTTGGGAAAATCACGAGCCCGAAAACTTTGCAACATTGGAAGAATCCAATATTGTCTTTAGACGGCCGGCCAAGAAATTGATCCAATTGCGGTTGGATCCCAGGGATGTCAGGGTCATCGACAGGGAATCAAAACGTTCGGGAATTGACCGAGCCCAGTTGGTGCGTTCATGGGTCAAGGAAAAACTTGCAGATCTGAAACAAAAGCAAGATGGCTTTCGAAAATAAAGGGGGCATCACGCTGACGCGCAAAGAAAAAAATGAGAACAACTTAGAAAAGCACGGTATTTCATTTGTATAAGCGGCTTCAGCATTTCGTGACTTATCGTCCATAACAATAGACGATCCTTTGCACTCGAACCGGGAAGAGTGAATGGTGCTTGTTGGAATGTCTCATAAAGGTCGGTTAGTGGTTGTGATTCACACAGAAAGAGGGAATAATTTCCGTATAATAAGTGCCAGGAAAGCGACCAAGAATGAGAGGAAGGATTATGAAGGTAAACAATAGCGATCCGGATATTCGGAACAAAAAACCGGACGATGATTGGCCCCCACAGATCGTAAAGTGTGGGAAAAAAACCAAACAAAATCAGATCTCATACAATTCGCCACAAAAATCTGCCCTGGCCGATAAAAGACCCAGCCTATGGCCCATGAGGCCCTGCGCCCCGGTGGGGGAAATATCAGAATTCAAAATTAACAATTCAACATTACAAATTCTCTTCAATTCTCTTTCCCCCCTGTGTTCCCTGTGCCTCTGTGTGAGATTGTTTTTGTCTTAAATGATAAATCGTGAAATAACCAAATAGGGGATATACGCATCTTTCGGCTTTTTACATTTTTTGTGATCCTTTTCATGGCCCTGGCCGCCCTTTTTATCTGGCAGGGCGACCGCTTCCTATCGGCTACCAATGACGGCGACTGCAAGAGGCCCCAAGCGATTGTCGTGCTGGCCGGATCAACCCGGGAAGAGGATCCCGGTCGTGTCAAAGAGGGTGCTGTGGTCTTTGAGGAAAAGGGTTCGGATTACCTGATCTTCCCCTTGCGGCATCCGAGGATCAATTGGTCCTGGCTGGTAGAGAAACATCACATCAAGACAAAGGTCCCCAAAGAGAGGGTCCTGATTGGGCGGGCAAGTGTAGCGGACCGGAAAATCAACCAGGAACTGGGCGGAACATTCACGGAGGCGGAAATGACCATCCGAATCATGTCGGAAAAAGAGATCCGCTCGGCCCTGGTGGTCACCTCCGGTTATCATATCCGCCGGGCAAGACTGGCCTTTGCGCGCGCCAAGAAGGGGCAGGGTACGACATTTTGTTTCCATGCCGTCGGAAGGCCCAATGATAAAATACCCTGGTGGCTGGATAAGGATTACCTTTTCAGGGTGCTGGGGGAATACAAGAAGCTGGTGGGTTCCTATTTTCTTTACCGATAAAATCAGTCCCTGATTTTATATAACGCGGCTTGTCTGCCTTCGGCATGGCTGCGCCGCTCAGTGAAAAGAATCGGTGCCCATGTCCTTCGTGGTGAGATCTTTTTTTTACGGCGCCAATCCGCGTTTTTCCCACAAGGCATAAAAGAAATTATGTTATGTTTTGACGCTGTTCCCTCTGCGTCACCGCGTCGCTGCGGGAGAAAAGAAAAAATCGAAGGCAACGTCTCGCGCAGAGTCGCGGTGACGCTGGGCATGAGCGGAATTCAAAATTAAAAATTCACCATTCACCATTCAAAACGTATCCCCTTGATCTTCCTCACCACATTATTGCTTTCCCTCTTTATCACCCTGACCCTGATCCC
>CAYNYM010000383.1:0-4127 GCA_964401325.1 uncultured Desulfobacteraceae bacterium
CCGGCCAATCCACGAGGGTCCGACAGGGCTGATACCCGGAAAGGCCGTAGCCCGGACGATCAATCCCGATGATCCTGATGTCCCGTTCCACGGCCGTATCTTCTGCAATTATTGCATCAAGTCGCGAACCCGGGAAGCCGTGAGCATAGAATACCGGTCTGCCCCCGGAAGGACCGATCTCGGAATACCCCAAAAAGCGTGTATCCTGCAATGAGATCTGTTGATCCATGAAGCGTGTCATCATGGATTTTCCACCTCTCTTGGAATTCGGCCATTTTTAACAGTTGGATTGCGGCTGATGGTGTTCTTAAGGCCCCATGAGGAGCGAGTTGTCCGTGCCCGGTTGCTCTCCGGGGTTTTCACGACCTCCCTTATTCTGTTATACTACATATAGACCTGTGGAAAAGAGCAAGCCAGGCAATATGAGGAAAAACTCATCGACCCTTTTCGGGACAGGATACGTCGAGGATGCCCCGTTCAATCCATTTTTCGTCGTGAAAACCAGCTGGAAGTTAAGCCTCGTGACGGCGACAGCGAGTTCTTTGATCAGTGTGTCGATCCTTTGGCAAGAGGCTTTGACAGGAAAAGCTGCATATACGAAGGCAAAGTTCGCCATCGCCGAATGACACCGGTTGACAATGCTTTTCAATACCGGCTCTTTATGATGTACCTGGATCTTGCCGAGTTGCCTCATGTGTTTGATGTGCATCCCCTCTGGGCAATACATCTCAGACCCTGGCGGCCATATGCAGCCCCATGCTCGATGGCAAGCGACCATTGAAGCCAAAAGGCCTTGGATTTGCGTTAAAATTTTTTTCGGAGCGTTGGATGGAGATCCAAAATCCAAAGGGACATCGACATCACATCCCTATTTTTCCCCTGGGCCTGGTTTTGCTGCCGCACATGACCATGCCGCTCCATATTTTTGAGGAGCGATACAAGACCATGGTCAACGAATGCCTGGAACGGAACGAACCTTTTGGGATCGTCTACTTCGACGGAAGACAGATCCACAAGGTGGGTTGCACGGCCCGGATCGTCGAGGTCTTGAAACATTATGAAGACGCCCGTATGGATATTGTGGTCCAGGGGGGGATGCGCTTCTATATGGATCAAACGGATGACAGCCGTGACTGTCTTACGGCCGACGTTTTCTATATTGGCGATATGGAAGAATCGGTGAGAGATGAAGATAAAGAACGCGTTCACAAGACCGCCGATTTACTGAGACATCTTCATGATTTGTCGGGATCTACAGGAGAGGATGATCGCTTCGATGATGTGGATCTGCAACGATTATCCTTTATCGTTCCAGGCTCAGAGGGATTTACCATGGAAGAAAGGCAGCAATTTCTGGAGATGACTTCGGCCCGTGAACGCCTCAAAAAAGGCTTGAGAATTTTGGAAAGGGTGATCGCCAGGGTGAAAATAAATCAAGAGGTCACGGAGATCATCGGCGGTAACGGTCATGTCCGCGCTTACCTGGCAGAGAAAGGAGTGGTGTCATGATGAGAAGGACGCCTTCGAATCCTTGAAGAGGAGAGGATATCATGACCTGGATACAGTGGTGGATATTCTATTCCCTTGAAAACCAAGGTGGCGCACATTATCGGGGGGGGTCGGCTGCCCGAACGGGTGCGACTTTTGCTGTACGTCTCACTTTTACAAACGTCAATACCCCCCCTCTTAAAAACCGGCCGGGAACTGTATGATACCATGCGGTTCATGGAGCGCATGGCCCGGGATAACGGTGAGGCCCTGAGCGGTTCTATCTTCATCGACGAAAAATAACTACTCAGCTAGATAGGCTGTGAGGTACCGCAGGAAGGGAATATGCGTGATCACATATCGAGCAACCATTTCCCAAAGAAGAAATGTATTGTGGAAGCCGAGAAGGTTTTGGGCGCCCTGCTTCGATCAATGCGCGGATAGCGAAGGGTTCGGAAACTAATAGCCTTTAGCCTACAGCCTAAACAACCTGAACAGTTACGACGAAAATTCCTTTATTCAGGAGAAACGGGCACGGGAATTCCTGAACTGTGTGTGTGAAGGGGGAGGCTCGGCCTCGATCATGGGGTTCGGCAGTGTGCGCGGTTTATCCCGATTTACGGCCGATGAGATCGCTGAAACGGGTTTCGATCTTGTATGGCCCGCCTTTGAAGGGGTGGAATCAGGCTACAGCAAGCTGCAGGGCAAAAAGCTCGAAGAGCTCTATGAAGATCGGGGTTCGAAGGACCCCAAAATATGAAGAATTTTCCCAGGCCGTTACTTCGCGATCGAGCAAAGCGAATGGGCCGTTATGTTCAAAACGCCGTGCCTGGGATCTATCCTGCGATACGGTTTGGCCCCAACCGGGAACGGAGGGCGGAGGCGAGACATTTCTTGGCGGAAATCGAAGACCAGTTCGGCCCTCTTTCCTTCAAAGATCGGCTGCGGTGCTGGTGTACAGTCCCCCTTTCATCCTGGACATGGATGAGTGGAAAACTCGGTTTATTCCAGCAGCCGCGGCCTCTTAGAAATGAACACCGGTTTTGATTGCAGCATTTATTTATCTTTGAACTTTAATGGAGGTCCATGCTCATGGCTTTTCGGGCACCCCTGGAGGTTTGTTTCGGTGACCTCAATTTTCCAGAAATAATTTACTGTATTGTGGTAATGGTTTCATAGCTTTTGTTTTGAAATAAAAAGCCCGGTCTTCCGGACCGGGCTTTTCTACCTGCCGGCAGGAGGCAACAGGATAAAACCATGGCCGAAATGTCCCCGGAGCGTACAGAGGAAAAAGGGACCTGCACAGAATCCCTGAAAGAAATCTCTCGGTTCTTAAAGGAAGCGGCAAGACCCGAAGGGGATGTGGTCTTCTGGCACAGTCCCCGGATCGGGCGTTCGGACGATGACCCCGAATTTGTCCTGTTCGGCCGATATCTCGGCATCCTGGTTTTGGAGGTAAGGGACTGGACGATTCAACAGATCGAATCCTATACACCTCACCACTTCACGTTGCGTGAATTCGAAAAGACCGTTAGAGAAATAAATCCGGACAAAGAGGCCAGAAGGTGTGCAAAGGCCCTGAATGATCGGATTTCGAGCGCTACAAAAGAAAACCCGGGCAGTTCTGGAATCGGGACGGCTTCCGGGATACCCGTGGGCACGATGGTTGCCTTCCTGCATATCGGGCGCAAGGAATATGTCGAAAGGGGTCTCCATTGGATGATCCCCGGGGAAAGGGTCCTGTTCAAAGAGGATCTGGCGCCCGGGAGTGAACTCCTTAGCGATATTTCCGGGCACGCCTTTCATGCACGCCTCTTGGGGGCCATGCCCTTTCCTTTGAAGGGACTCGGACGGCATGCCTTTATCGAACTGATTTCCATTCTGTCTCCCGAGCCTCTATTGCAGATCCCGACGCGGCAGGGTGAGGGCAAGTCCCGGTTCAAGACCGAGGTCAGGATTCTGGATCATGTCCAGGCCGGCACGGCCCGGCGATTGGGGCGAGGGCCCCATATGATCAAGGGACCGCCGGGCAGCGGTAAGAGCCTGATCCTCGTGCACCGCGCTTGCCACCTCCTAAGGTATAACCCCGGAATGAAGCGTGTGCTCCTTGTCTGCTACAATATCGCCCTGGTGAATTATCTGAAGCGATTGATACGTGAGCAGGGCGAAGGAATCGGGGAAAATGGCATTGAGGTCTTTCATTTCTTCGAACTCTGCTCAAAGATCCTGGGTAAGGCGGTGCGTTATGAAAACGAGGACAAGGCCTATTACGATGCCGTGATTCGCGAATGTCTGGACAGGTTGTCCATGGAAGGGCAGGGGATGGGACCCTGTTATGATGCGGTCCTGGTGGATGAGGGACAGGACTTCAGCCGGGAGATGATGAAAACGATCCTCGCGGTACTCAAACCGAAGGGAGAACTTGCCATCAGTCTTGATGCCCATCAGGATCTTTACCAAAGGGACTTTTCATGGAGGTCCCTGGGTATAGAGGCCAGGGGCCGGACACGTCGGCTCAGGAAGGTCTATCGGAATACACGGGAAATATTTGACTTTACCCGGTGCTTCCTGGGCGGGACGGTGCGGAGGAAAAAGCAGATGGCACTGCTTCCGGATGACTTTGGTTTTCAGGGGAATCC
>CAYNYM010000384.1:0-4107 GCA_964401325.1 uncultured Desulfobacteraceae bacterium
AATTCATCCAAGAAAGCATCATCACTGACCCTGAGATTGAAAGAACTTCTGGATGGAAGCACTACGGCTGCCTCAACGACCATGGCACCCAACCCGCCCTTTGCCATCCTCCGATACCTTGAAGTGATCGTCTCGGTGATATGACCGTCTTCTGTAGCCAAACGCGTTACAGCCGCCGTTGACATGATTCGATTGGGGAAAATGCAACCCCTGACATTGACAGGTGAAAAAAGATGTTTGAATTTCATTTCATACTCCTCGTTCGATGGTGATGATCTTGTGCAGTTAAAACGCGGGGCATGTGGTTCAAGATAAGTGTCCGACTTCTTTGCCCGGACCACTCCTTTTCCCCCGGGCCGTGTTATGCGATTTCCAGGCGCCTTTTGATATCCTCCCTGAGGAATTTCTTATCCGCCTTTCCGGCCTTGGTCAGAGGGATATTCGCCACAAATTCTATTCGCTCCGGAAGGTTGAGCACGGACGCACCCTTGCCCTTTAAAAAGGCGACAAGCGCTTCGAATTGGAGATCTCCCGCGTCCAGGGTTTTTTGAATATAGGCACATATCCTTTCGCCCAATTCTTTGTCGGGCATTCCCACCACGGCGACATCCTCGACATCCGGGTGTGAACTGATCAGGTCCTCGATCTCCTTGGCACTGATGTTTTCACCGCCACGGAGAATGATGTCCTTGATCCTGCCGGTTATTCTGATGTTTCCCGCTTCATCGATTCTCGCCAGATCCCCTGTCTTTAAAAATCCGTCTCGAGTAAAAATATGATCGTTTTCCCCGGCCGATTTGAAGTAACCCGTAAATATGCCCGGTCCTTTGCTGACCAACTCGCCGTCCATGTTGCGGGGAAGTTCATTTTCATCCTTGTCGATGACCTTGTACGTTTCATAGGGACAGCATTTCCTTCCTACCGTGTTACAGGTGATCTCCATGTCATCATCCAACCGGCTCATGGCATTTGTGCCTTCAACCGATCCAAAGGCGTTGACGAATTTACATCCCAACTTGTCAAACACGCTCTTGACCAGATCGGGTGAACTGGGAGCCCCGCCGGCATAGATTTTTTTCAAGGAACGGATATCGTAGGCTTTGAGATTATCGAAATTGACCAGCCTGATAATCAATGCGGGGACCGTCGGGAGCGCAGTGACCTGTTCCTTTTGAACGGCCCCTAAGATGTCATCCGGTTTTGTTGAATCGATTAAGACCAGTTTTGCACGGTTGAAAATGGCGCCGCCTACCCCGCAAAACATACCCTGACCATGGGATACGGGGGCAATCGTGAGCACCGTGTCCTCGCTGGTTATCTCCCAGGCCCTGGAATGGTATTCCACATTACACATAAAGCTGTTATGGGTCCTGGGCGCGGCCTTGGGCAGGCCTGTTGTTCCACCCGTGGGCATAATCTGTGCCACTTCCATGGGGTCGGGTCTTCTTTCCGCAAGCTGATCAAGACTTTTTTGTGTCAGGGCCGATTGTTGAATCAGGTCTTCAATACCCACGAATGGACCGCCTTTGTCCGCCCTCACCGATATCACATGCTTCAGTTGCGGGTTGGCCTTGAGCACATTTCCAATGATCGGTTTGTAATCGATGCGTCTGTATTTTATTGGCAATATCCAGGCCATGGGTCCGGTAAGGGAAGCAAAATGGATGATCTCCATTTCAGTGTGCCGGGGTAAGAGCAATACTGGGATGGCGCCAATTTTCTGGAGGGCAAAAAAGGTGTAAACATACTCATTCCAGTTGGGGATTTGTATCAAGACACGGTCACGCTTTTGAATGCCGAGCCCCATCAAACCGACCGCAAGCCTGTCCACTTTTTCCCGCAGCGCTGCATAGGTTAAGCGGTTTGCATCATCAACCAGGCCCAGCTTCCCGGGATACAAATCCGTTGCCCTGTCAAGCACATCACCCCAGGTGAGGCCAAGCCACCACCTGTATGTATTGTATCTCGCCGCATCCTTAGCGTCGTATTCGACGAACCCATCGAGACTCATGCCTTTACTCCTTTTCCAACGCCACTAACTCTCTGCTTCAATTTTCGCGCCCAACTAAACTTTCATCGAAAAGCAGAATTCCGTGTACCAACGCCGTTTCAATCGCCTTTGCCCTAATCCTGAAATCAAAAGGGTCATTAACTCGCAGGATTAACCCTTTTCAAAAGATCCCTCAGGTTTGCCAGAAATTCCTTTTTCAGGGTATCGGGATACCCGTTCAGGTATTTACCCACCAGTGCGTTTTTTTCGTTTTCTATATTTTTTATGGTCCGACGCCCTTTAGGTGTAATTTCCAGAATGGTCAGGCGATCATCGTTTGGGTCGTTTCTTTTGATGAGAAAGCCGTTCTTCTCCAACCTCTTTGCAATCGGCGTTGTATTGGCTCCGGAGACCAGCATGACCTTGCTCACATTCCCCATGGTATTTTGCCCGTTCACAGAACCCTCCAAAACACGGAGGACGGTATACTGAGCAAAGGTCAGGTCATAATTTCTAAAGATCGCGGAGGAATCTTTCTTATAAAATTCTGACACACGAACAACCGCTATCAACAGTTTTTCACCAATATCCATATTGCTTGTGTAACCGAATTTTCCCAAGTTTTGTCCCTCCTCACAATTTTAGGTGCCCTTTTCGAAATAGATTTGGGCACGCATCAGGTTTCCAGATCAGAAATGAGAGATTTTTTGCAATCTCAGTGTCACTGCGCCAGAGGATAAAACTGCGAGGTCCCTTATGCGACCTACACCATGTAAGTCTCCGCGAAACCTTGTCTTCCTCGGCCTTGCAGAAAAAGCCACTTCCGGAACAATTAGTTAAGGTCTTAAGTGTTAATACATTAAGTACATGAAACTGCCCGGGCTTGTCAAGGACAATTTTATAGCTCAAAGGCTTCAAAGAACTATATATATCTTAATATTCTTAACTTTGAATAAAAAAATTTCCATTACCCTTTTTTGGTATAATAAGATAGACCTATTCCGCTATTCCCGGCCAGAACATGGCCAACCTCAACCTCATGCTCGAATACTCAGGGCGTTTGAAAATGGCAGGCGACCTGCGCCCGGGGACAAGGGTATTTCTCCGTGTAATTAATGCCCTAATAATCAAGGCCTTAAAGGTCTAGATTTAATTAACTTTTGCCGATCAGACTGGAGGCGGTAAAAACTGGGGTTCAATGCAGACATAACCGTACTGAAAATCCACGGGAAGGCGGGGAGTGGGGAAAGGTGCAACCCTGTCAAGATCCGATGGCGTAGGCCTGTCGCCGCGGGTCGGCCCCGCCGGAAAGCACGCCCCTTTCGCGATCAATGCGGATAGCCTGGGCGCTTCCCATGACGGCGTCCCATCGAGGAACCCTCTCGACCCGGTGACCTCTTGATGCCAGTTCCAGGATGACTTTCTCCGAAAATCGCCCTTCCATGAGGAGGGATCCTTCGGGCATGCTGCGCCATCGCGGGGCCTCCACGGTCTCCTGCACATCGGCGCCGAATTCAAGTATCCTTGCAATCATCTGGATCACCGTCTGGGTCTGTCCGTCCGCCCCGGGAGAGCCCAGGACGATATGAGGCCTTCCGTCCTTCAGGACCATGGCCGGGTGCAGGGTATGGTAGGGTCGTTTGCCGGGCTCCAGGCAGTTGACATGATGCGGGTCCAGGCTGAAACCCCGCCCCCGGTTATGGAGCAGGATGCCCGTGCCGGGCACCATGACGCAGCTTCCGAATTCCTCATACAGGCTCTGGATCAGGGAAACGGCATTTCCCTGATCATCCACCACCGCCAGATAGACTGTATCCTCACCCCCGCCTGTAAATTCCGATGTACTTACCCCTCCTGCCGCCCTGCCGGGATCGATTCGGGCGGCCTGGTTCCGGGCATGGGCCCCGGAGAGCATTTGCTTCGTGGGGACGGGATGAAAATCCGGATCACAGACATACCTGTCGCGGTCTGCAAAGGCCAGTTTCTTGGCCTCCACCATCAGGTGAATCAGGTCCGCGCTGTCCGGTCCCAGGGATTTGAGGTCAAAATGTTCGAGAATTTTGGCCTGCATCAGGAGGGCAATGCCCTGGGAATTGGGGGGCTGGGTGCAGATTTCA
>CAYNYM010000385.1:0-4105 GCA_964401325.1 uncultured Desulfobacteraceae bacterium
TGGCGGGCACATCGCCAGGCTGCATGGGCAGATAATTTTTCTCGGCCTTTTTACCCAGGGCCTTTTCTATGGCCTCGATGAATGCCATAAGGCCCACCGGGGCATTGTTGCCTATATTGTATATCCTGTAGGGCGCCAGGGACCTTGACGGATCAGGTGCCTTCCCGCTCCATTCCGGGTCTCCCCGGGGGGTCTTGTCCAGGACCCTCACGACACCGCCCACGATATCATCCACATAGGTAAAGTCCCTTTTCATCTTACCCTGGTTAAAGACATTGATGGGTCTGCCATCGAGTATGGCCTTGGTAAAAAGGAAAAGGGCCATATCCGGTCTTCCCCAGGGGCCGTAGACGGTAAAAAACCGCAGACCGGTGCAGGGTAACCCAAACAGATGGCTGTAAGTGTGGGCCATCAATTCATTGGATTTCTTGGTTGCGGCATAAATAGAGATGGGGTGGTCCACATTGTCGTGGGTCGAAAAGGGGTATTTCTCGTTAAGCCCATAGACCGAACTGGAGGAGGCGAAGACGAGGTGCTT
The DNA here is from genome assembly GCA_964401325.1 of uncultured Desulfobacteraceae bacterium. GTDB lineage: Bacteria > Desulfobacterota > DSM-4660 > Desulfatiglandales > HGW-15 > CAYNYM01. Next base: position 539 of record CAYNYM010000385.1, read on the forward strand.
TGTCCCATGGTACCTGCAGCATTCCAGGATATTCAAGAAACCGACGATGTTCGCTTCAACATAGCTGTGCGGGTTGGTCAGGGAATAACGCACGCCCGCCTGGGCGGCCAGGTGGCATACCGCATCGAACTTTTCCTCGGAAAAGAGTTTTTCCAGGGCCGCCTGATCTTCCAGGGCCATTTTTTTGAACCGGTAATTCCGATAGACGGCACTTTGGACCCACTCCCCCGTCTCCGCCCTTCCCCGGTCTATGCCGTCTCTTTCCAGGCGGCCGTACTTTAGACTCACATCATAGTAATCGTTGATGTTGTCGACCCCTACGACTTGATCCCCTCTTTTAGCCAGGCTTACGGCGGTAAAAGATCCAATAAACCCGGCCGTTCCGGTTACAAGAATTTTCATATCACCCCCTGAGAGTTTCACTTTTTTCACGTACTCTATTCAATCATATAAAAGAAAGTCAAAGACAATTTCATTTGTTAAAAACGCAACTTGTCACGCATCATTGTCTTTTTTCCTGTCCTGTAACCCTTTCCCGTTTTACCCGCAAAACCCAACATCACAGAGGTTGCTGAAATCTCTGTTGAGGGCCTCCCTCAACTTTAGTCATTTTAGATCATTTGAGACTCATCAAAAACCACGGTTGAGCTGGACGTCTTTAACCCTGGCCTGGGGGCAAGGTTTTCCATCTTAAAACAAATCTAAATTATCTCTCTTTGCAGACATTGATCCCGATGTTATCATACGCGAGACTTCAATTGTGCAAAAAATAACACATTATCCTTTCCAATAGTGTCCCGCCAAAGTGGCGTAAAAGAATGTTTTCTTTCAGGTATTTCCTTGCCTTCCCGGAACCTTCTTATGTTTTTCATCCAGCCTGCCGATGTTACAGTGGGATCGATAGGTTCCTAAATGGTTCGATTATTGCATTAAAATTGTGTGTACCCTGTTTCCGAAAAAGGTAAACCCTGGGTAACCAGGGGGCACAAAGCCACGGGTCCTGACTGGAATCAGGATAGCCGGGTTACCGAAGAAACAATGACCACCCCCTTGATTTGGTGGCTTGTTTCAAAAAAGGATACAATTTGATTGAAAGGGAGGCTGGTCATGAAAAAACGAAATCCATTTGCCGTAAGATTTACGAGGCTCTTTCCCGTTTTGCTGGGCCTTTTTTTTGTAAGCGCATCTCTCGCATTTGCAGGCAATCCCAAGCCCAAATACCTCGCCGGAGAACTCCTTATTCAGGCCAAGATCGGCGCATCCAAGTCGAAAATAAATGCAGCCCTCAAGGGATGCGGCGCCGAGACCCTGGGTGAAATTGAACAGATCAGATTAAAACGCATCAAGGTCCCTCCGCAGGCCCTGGAAAAGGTCAAGGCCGCTCTGTCCAAAAACCCCCATTTCAGCTTCGTGGAAAACAACTATCTCGCCGCAGGCGCTGTGGAACCGAATGACACCCGCTACCCTTCGCAGTGGCACCTGTCAAAGATATCCGCCCCCGGTGGGTGGGACTTGAGCGTGGGTTCGACAGGCGAACCTATCGCTGTGATAGACTCCGGTATCGATCCCTCCCATCCGGACCTGGCCCCCAAGCTCTTGGAAGGGTATAATTTTCTGGCAGGGAGTACGGATACCCACGATGTACTGGGTCACGGAACGGCGGTTGCGGGAACCGCCGGGGCCATGACCGATAACTACGAAGGCGTGGCGGGTGTCGCCTGGGACAATCCGATCATGCCCCTGGTGGTGCTGAGTGCGGACAACTGGGCGTCCTATTATGATATTGCTCGGGCCATAACCCACGCCGTAGATCAGGGCATCCGGGTCATCAACATCAGCATAGGGGGATCCAGCAGTTCTTACACCCTGCAAAATGCCGTCACGTACGCATGGGAAAGAGGGGCTCTGGTTTTCGTGGCCGCAGCCAACTACGCAACGAGTACTCCCTATTACCCTGCTGCCTGTACGCACGCGGTAGCCGTTTCGGCAACCACCTCGAGCGACACCAAGGCAAGTTTTTCCAACTACGGGGACTGGATCGACATGGCCGCTCCGGGCACTTCTATCCTCACGACCAATCGCGGCGGGGGATACGGGAGCTGGAACGGAACCTCTTTTTCTTCCCCCATCGCCGCGGGCCTCGCAGCGCTCATCTGGTCGGCGGACCCCTTGCTTACCAATGCGGAAGTGCTGGACATCATGACTCAGAATGCCGACGACCTTGGGGACCCCGGCTTTGATATCTATTTCGGTTACGGCAGGATAAACGCTTCCGCCAGTCTCCTGGCAGTGACCGATTCACAGCCGGCGCCCGATACGATTGACCCCTCCGTTTTCATCACATCACCTGCGGAAGGAGCAATCCTCACCGGCCCCACCACGGTCGTCGTATCCGCAGTGGACAACGTCGGAGTCGACAGGGTCGAATGGAGCATCAACGGGACTCTTGTGGCGTCAACCTCTGAACTTCCCTATGAATTTTATTGGGATACGGAAAATGACCCGGAAGGCTATTTCGATCTTTCAGCGACCGCCTTTGACGGGGCGGGGAATATTGGGGTATCCAGCATCACGGTTTATCTGGCAAGTCCTCAGGATACAGAGCCTCCTGTCGTTTCCATTCTTTCCCCCGAAGACGGCTCAAACGTAACCGGACTCGTTACCGTGAACGTCTCTGCGGTCGACGATACGGCGGTCGACCGGGTCGATCTTTATATTGAAGGAACACTCTCGGGAACCAAGGACCTCCCTCCCTACGATTTTCTCTTGGAGACTGCCACGCTTGCGGAAGGGCAGCATCTCATCTCGGCCGTTGCCGTGGATACGTCGGGAAATACGGCGCAGTCCGCAGCCATCCTCGTCTATGTCCAGGTCAGTATACCGGACGACACCCTTTCGCCTGAAATCACCATTACCTCGCCTCAGGACGGGTCAATCGTAGACGAAACGGTCATGGTAAGGGTTTCAGCCGTAGATGATGTCTCTGTTGAAGGTATCGAGCTTTACATCAACGGGAGTCTCCTGGCCTCCGGCGCCACAGGGAGTCTCGATTTCTCGTGGGATACCACGACATTTCCCGAGGGTAATTACATCTTATCGGCCTTGGCCCGGGACGGTTCGGGAAATATCGGGACATCAAGTGCCGTGACGGTGGAGGTGAAAAGGCCTGACATCGGCACACCGCCCACGGTCGTGATCCGTTCCCCCGCAGACGGCGCCTCGATCTCCGACAAGGTGGTCATCGAGGTCACCGCCTCGGATGAGGACGGCATCAGCAGCATTGAACTGTATGTCGACGGGACGCTCAAGGCGGTGAGGACCAAAGACGTGATCTTTTTGAACTGGAACACGCGAAAGGAGGCAAAGGGGGCACACGTCATCGAGGCAAAGGCCTATGACCGGAAAGGTGATGTGGGGTCCTGTTCAGTGACGGTTTACAAATAATGCAAATTCGTAAATGGACACTCTCGAACTCACGCTAAGAGCCGTCAGCGATCAGGTATCAGCAAAAGCTGAACGCTCCTACCAAATCGCTCCATTCAGAAATCATGTGTCTTTGAATGGGAA
>CAYNYM010000386.1:0-4102 GCA_964401325.1 uncultured Desulfobacteraceae bacterium
CCAGGTATTACCGGGACACCAATGAAGATGCCATTACCATGTCCCTGTGCCTCCCAAGAAAATGATGGAAACCTTCTAATCAATGGTCTAAGTGTTTTGTATTCAGCCGAAATGTTTTTTTATCGAATATATCGCCGAGGAGGAGACTTATGCCCTTAAAAGTGGCTATCAACGGTTTCGGTCGTATCGGCAGGATGGTTCTCCGAGCAGGACTGCCCAACAAGGACATGGAATTTGTGGCCATCAACGATCTAACGGATGCAGCCACCCTTGGACATCTCCTGAAATATGATTCCGTTCAGGGGGTGCTTGATGCCGAAGTGAAGAGCACCAACCATTCCCTGACGGTGGATGAAAAAGAGATACAGATCTATTCGGAAAAGGACCCCTCCAATATTCCCTGGGCAGATGTGGGGGCTGAAGTCGTATTGGAATGTACCGGCCTCTTCAGAGATCGGGAAAAGGCCGCCGCCCATTTGAATGCCGGGGTTCGCAAGGTCGTCATCTCCGCACCCGCGAACAACCCCGATGTCACGATCGTCATGGGCGTCAATCACCAGGAGTATGATCCCCAAAAGCACCACATCGTCTCCAACGCGTCCTGTACGACCAATTGTCTGGCCCCGGTCTGCAAGGTTTTGCTGGATCATTTTGGTATTGAAAAGGGTCTCATGACCACCACCCATGCCTATACGGGCGATCAGCGCCTGCTCGATTTTCCCCATAAAGACCTGCGCAGGGCAAGAGCCGCGGCCCTGTCCATGATTCCCACCACGACCGGTGCTGCGAGGGCCGTGGCCCTGGTGCTGCCCCAACTGGCCGGTAAGTTGAACGGCATGGCGATTCGTGTGCCTACCCCCAATGTTTCGGTTGTCGATCTGGTGGTCCAACTGACCCGGGCCGCAACGGCCGAAGAGGTGAACCAGGCCCTCAAAGAGGCGGCGGAAGGGCACCTGAAGGGGGTTTTAGCCTATTGCGAGGCGCCCCTTGTATCCACAGACTTCAACGGGAGCAAGGTTTCTTCCACGGTGGACGCCCTCTCAACGATGGCCGTAGGGGATATGACCAAGGTCCTGGCCTGGTATGATAATGAATACGGCTATGCCAACCGGATGGTAGACCTGGCACTCTACATGACCAAGGGGTAATCTTTAAGCCCCGAGGCTTCGCGGAGGCCGATTTTTGAGTTGTGTGACTGTTGAAAAGGAGTAAGACATGTCCGTTCGCAAACCCATGATTGCAGGCAACTGGAAGATGCACCTCAACCTCAAGGAATCGTCGCAACTCGTCGAGGCGATTGCCGCCTATCTCACCGAGGCCGGAAATGTGGATATCCTCGTGGCCCCGCCCTTTACCGGCCTGGGAGTCGTCAGGGACGCCATCGGGGATTCCGGTGTCCTCCTCGGCGCCCAGAACATGCACTGGGAGGCCCAAGGGGCCTTCACGGGCGAAATATCGGCGGGAATGCTCCTGGACGTGGGCTGCACCCATGTCATACTTGGTCATTCGGAGCGAAGAAGCCTGTTCAAGGAAACCGACGACATGATTGACCGAAAGGCCTTGGCCGCGGTTCGAGCGGGCCTGACGCCCATTGTCTGTGTCGGGGAAACCCTTGAAGAGAGAGAGGCCGGAAATACCTTCGATGTGATCAAGCGGCAACTGGACGAATCCTTGAAAGGCTTCAGGGATGAAAAGAGTCTGCCCCTGTCGACCGTGCTGGCCTACGAACCGGTCTGGGCCATTGGCACGGGTATGACGGCGACCCCGGATCAGGCACAGGAGGTGCACAGGTTTATCCGGGATTGGTTACGGGATAATTTCAATCAAGGGACGGCGGATGCGGTAAGGGTCCTATACGGTGGCAGTGTCAAACCCGATAACGTCAAGGATCTTATGTCAAAACCCGATATCGACGGCGCCCTCGTGGGCGGGGCCAGCCTGAAGGCGGAGTCCTTTGCCGCCATCGCCAAGTTCCAGGAAAATTGAAAGGCTAAGATTTTTATTGCAAAAGCATGAGTTCCTGATATAATCCGTCGTTCTGAAAGGTCAGGTCGCATGGTTTCAATGCATGTCATGCTGCCGGCAGGACGACCAACCATGAGAATGCCCGGCCTTTTCGGGCCCTGAGGATATAACGAACGCCAAATGAAACTCGTAATCATACTTATACATGTTGCCGTTTGCCTGGCCCTTATCCTGATCGTACTCCTTCAGAGAGGTAAGGGAGCGGACATGGGAGCGGCCTTTGGCGGCTCCAGCCAGACGGTTTTCGGAAGCGCGGGGGCGGGCTCGTTTTTGAGTAAGTTGACAGCGGCCGCGGCCATTGTTTTTATGGTGACGTCCCTGTTTCTGGCCTTTCTTTTCGGAAAGGGGGCAACCTCTTCCATCATGAAAGGTGTGAACACCTCGGCGCCGGTTGCTCAACAAACGCAGAGTCAGACGCCTGAAGAATAAAAGTTCTTTAACAGTGCCGAAGTGGTGGAACCTGGTAGACACGCTATCTTGAGGGGGTAGTGGCCGACGGCCGTGCGGGTTCAAGTCCCGCCTTCGGCACCATTTTAGATTATATTTATGTCAATGATTACGGGGATTTAGTCTTGATGGCTAATTCCCCGTTTTTCGTTTGGGCCACATTTGGTCCACATTTTTCACCCTCATCGTTGGATTTCTGCCTATCTATTTGGAAGTGCTACTTGGGAAAGGGGAAGTCGCCGGTCAATCATTTGTAAATATCACCTCTTGGCCCGATGTGATCCACGTAAACGATATCATCGGTTTGGTCATACCAAAAGATAATCCTGAGATTCCCGGCACGTATTCTATGGTATCCGGCCCATTCACCGACCATGTGCTTCACATTCGATTGGCCTAAGGGGTCATCCTCGAGCTTTTTCAGTATTTCTTGAATTCGTTGTTTCGTTTCCTTCGGGAGGCGATTGAGGTATTTTACGACGTGACGATGGACAATGACCTTGCTCATCAGATGGAATCCAAATCTGTGTAAGCCTCTCTATTTCCTTTTTCTCGATCCATCTTAGCCTCCCGGAGTTGTTGGAGGGTTTCGTCATCGAGATCCCAGCCCAGGAGTTCTTCCATCTTCCTAAAATGCTCAATAGGGATGATGACCTCTTTAGGGTTGCCATGTTCGTCAACAACATATTTCTTATTGATTTCCATAACAAAAACCTCATTTGGATCGTATAAATGTAAAATTATACGGAAAGATGTTATTTAAATCAAGGATATCGTCGGATTTCTGACCATTTATCGGGTTATAGACATTCTGCATGAAGGCGCTCCCATCATCCCTCTGATAATTCTTGATGTAAGAGTAATACCGGTCATGGATCATTTGTAGGGTCTCGTGTCCCATCATTTTCTGAACCCAACCGGGTATTTCTCCACCATCCAGCATCAAAGTGGCGAAGGTGTGCCTTGTTTCATATAATCTCCGCTCTGCCAATCCTGCCTTTCGAAGAGCAGGTTTCCATACATGCTGGTTCATTGAATCTGGCAGGACGGGTCGATGGTATTGGTTGAGGAAAACATAATCCGATTTACCAATGGTAGATTTCCGTTGATTTCTCAACGCCTCGACTACGGGAGGCAACATATCAATATCCCTGATTGACCTTTTTGTCTTTGGTCGGCCTTCCTCGCCTCTCTCCCGTGTTTCCCTGACCTTGATGACTCCTAACTTGAAATCGACATTTTTCCATTTCAACGCCGCCATCTCTCCGAAACGCATGCCGGTGAAAAAGGCCACGATGAAAAAATTCGTGTATCGGGCACTGACTTTCTTCAATAAAAGATTGACCTCCTCCATGGATAAGGGGTGAATGTCCGGCTTTTCGACCTTGGGAGATGGAATGAGTGTCATAGGATTTTTATCGATGACCTCGCATAGTTGGGCGAATTTGAATACCTCCCGCATGGGGACAAGGACATTTTTCAGCCTTTTCCCTGAACATTTCATTCCAGCAATGAACCTCTTGATTTCGAGATAACCGAGTGCCTGTCTATTCCGGTGAAAACGGCATGTCATTGCGGAGCATTCCGACACCCTGGTCCGGAGGATTGCGGCACCCCTGAGCGGGGAAGT
>CAYNYM010000387.1:0-4095 GCA_964401325.1 uncultured Desulfobacteraceae bacterium
CGAGGGGACTCCACTACATCCGCTGTTTCCAACTGGAGGTGGAAAACAGCCCCAAGCCCATCTTTTTCACCTCGGAATCGGAGGAGGACCTTCAGGTGATCCTGGAGATGGCCCAGGCCGTTGCGGGCGACGCGGAGGCCCTCACGGCCCGCCCTTTTCTGATCCATTACGCCGAACCCGTCTCTCCCCTCACACATTCGCAGGAGGCTGTGTCCAAACTCATTCTATGTGCCGAAAAGGGCATACCCATCAATTACACCCCTGCCCTTCTTGCTGGCTCCACGGGACCGGTAACCCTGGCCGGGGCCCTTTCCGTAGCTGCAGCCGAGGCCCTTTCGGGCCTTGTGATCCATCAACTCACCCGTAAAGGCGCACCTATTATTTCCGGGGTCGCCGCCACGACCATGGACATGCTCCACGCCACCGTCTCCTACACCTCCCCCGAGTTCAGACTGACCCACTCCGCCTATGCCGATCTCTTTCACTACTACGATCTCCCCATATGGGGCACCGCAGGGTGCAGTGATGCCCATTTTCCGGACCTCCAAGCTGGGGCGGAATATGCCTTCACCCTTTTGAGCGCGGCACAGGACGGCACCAACCTGATCCATGACTGCGGCTATATGGGGCAGGGATATGTGGCCTGTCCGGAAATGATCGTGTTTGCCGACGAGATCATTGCCATGGTCAAGCGTTACATGACGGGCTTTGTGATCGATGAATCCCACCTTGCCCTGGAGGTGATCCGGGAGGTGGGTCCGGGAGGCCATTTTCTCGGCGAGAAGCACACCCTTGACTTTTTCAAGCGTGAACACTGGCGGCCCGGCCTCCTCAATCGCTCCAACCTGGATAACTGGATCAAGGATGGGAAAAGCACCGCTTCCGACAGGCTCATCGCAAGGACCCATGCGATCCTTGAAAACCACAAACCCGTGCCCCTTGAAGAGGCCTCCGAAAAGGAACTGGCAAGAATCTGGAAACGCATTTCCGTAACCGGGAGGAAGTGATGCAGGATAAAATTGAAGCCGTCCACCAGGCGGTACTGGACGGTCGGATAGAAGCTGCGGCCGACGGGGTGGAGACAGCTCTTGTCTCAGGGTTTCAGGTTCAGGAGATACTGGACAGGGCTTTGATCGGTGCCATGGACGTGGTGGGGCAGCACTTCGGGCAAGGCGAAATCTTTATCCCACAGGTCATCTGGTCTGCCAAGGCGATGCAGGCGGGCATGGACAAACTGAAACCCCGCCTCAACCGGGACGAGCAGGCATCACGGGGCAAAATCGTCATCGCCACGGCCTGGGGCGACATTCACGATATCGGCAAGAATCTTGTAGCCATGATGCTCGAGGGTTCAGGATTCGAGGTGGTCGATCTTGGCGTGGACGTGCAGCCTGAGAGGCTGGTGGACACGGCCGTGGAAGTCAAGGGGGACATCATCGCCCTTTCCGCCCTTCTCACCACGACCATGCCCGCCATGGCGGAGGTGGTAAATCTCCTGAAAGACCGGGGCCTTTCCCACATCAAGGTCCTTATAGGAGGCGCACCGGTGGATGAGACCTTTCGAGAGGAAATCGGTGCGGACGGTTACGGGACAGACGCCATGGATGCGGTCAGGAAGGCCCGCGAATTGCTTGCCACCGTGGACCATTAGGGTGACCGGAGACAATTTTTATCAGGCCTTCGGCCGCCTCGTCTTAAGAGCAAAACCAAATGCGTTAGACCTTGAGGACCGGATATCCAAAGGAAAGATACGTCATGACAGACAGTTTCATGGATAAGTTAAATAAAAAATTCATGGTCTTCGACGGGGCCATGGGAACCATGCTCATGGCGGCGGGTTTGAGGCCGGGGGAGGTCCCCGAGTCCTGGAATCGCGACAGACCGGAGCGCGTCAAAGAAATCCACGACAAATACTTTCAGGCCGGTTCCGATGTGGTCGAAACCAACACCTTCGGGGGAAACCCCTTGAAGCTTGCTGAAAAGGGCCTGGCAGATCACATGACGTCCCTGAACCTCGATGCCGTAAAACTGGCCCGTGAGGTCTGCCCCGATGACGGATTCGTAGCCGGATCGATCGGTCCCATCGGAAAGATGCTCGAGCCCCTGGGGGAACTTTCTCCTGGAGAGGCCGAGGAGGCCTTTTATCAACAGGCAAGTGTTCTGATTTTGGGAGGCGTGGATCTGCTTTGCATCGAAACCATGTTCTCCCTGGACGAGGCCCTGGCGGCATTGCGGGGGTCAAAAAGGGCGGGGGATGTCCCGGTGTGCAGCACCATGACCTTTATACGGAACCAAAAGGGTTTTTTCACCATGATGGGGGAGGGTGTAAAGCAATGCATCAACGCCCTCGAGGAGGCCGATGCGGATATCATCGGGTCCAATTGTACCCTGGGCAGTCGTGACATGATCGACCTGACCGCAAAGATTCGGGAAGTAACGGGAAGACCGATCCTCATTCAGCCCAACGCAGGAAAACCCGTCACCCGCCGCGGGGTGACCCTCTATGAACAGACATCTCAAGAATTCGCCCGGGACGGTGTGGCCATCAGAGAAGCGGGAGCGGACATGATCGGCGGATGCTGCGGTACGGACGACGCCTTCATCAGGGCCCTGGTGGATGCCCTTTCTTGAACGGCGAAAGCCTCTCCATCCCATCGCCTGTTCCATTTCAACAGGGTTGATTCAAATCAGGTGCTTGGGGCATGACACTGATCATCAGCAAGGTATCAGATGCCAGGCGCCGAGACGCGACGACTGAGGCATATAAGTCACACGCCACAGGGCCTCCGGCCAGTAGGGAGGAGCGATCGAAGGCAACGCCACGATGCCTTGATGGTGATTCAGGACCGGGCTTTGCCCTTGACACCATAAGGGACCGTCCCCTATGATGAAGTACTACCGCATTATTCGATCCGATCATCTGATTCATCATGATCACCGTTCCTCTCCGCCTGTGGGGGCTGTCCAAATAAAAAGTTTTGTGTAAAAGGGAACACGCCCACTGAATCGACCCTGTTTCAGTCCAATGGAGCCCCGCTCAGATGTCTCATGGGCGCCGGCATCGTTTTCCATTCACCCTTTACAAAGGAGGTTAAGCCATGAAAAAGGTAATGCTACTCCTAATTTTTCTAGCGGCTCTTGGCCTTATTTTCGCGGTCGGCGTTTCCGCCAAGATGATCCGCATCGGTGAATATCAAATCGTCTCCCACCCTGCCCTGGACAACGACTCGAAAGGCTTTAAAGCCGCCCTGGCGGAAGAGGGCTTCATAGAGGGAAAAAATATCACCATCGAGCGTCAGAACGCCCAGGGCGATCAGGCAAATTGTGCCATCATTGCCCGTAAATTTGAAGACGACCGTGTTGATCTGGTCCATGCGATCAGTACACCCTGTGCCCAGGCCTCTGTCAAGGTCAGCAAAACGATACCGATCGTCTTCTCCTCCGTGACGGACCCCGTAGCCACAGGGATTGCACCCAAAATGGGAAAGACCGGCACCCATGTTACCGGGGTGAGTGATCGATGGCCCATCACCCTTCAGTGTCAAATGTACCAGGACCTGATGCCCTGGGCCAAAAAGTGGGGAACCATCTACAACCCCGGTGATGTGAATGTAACCTTTCATATCAAAGAAATGAAGGATGCCGTTGAGGGCATGGGGGCCACTTTCGTGGAAGCCCACGTATCATCCAGTTCCGAGGTCATGCAGGCCGCCCAGAGCCTTGTCGGACGCGTACACGCCATTCACATCACCTCTGACAACACCTCGGTTTCGGCCTTTGAGTCCATCGTGAAGGTCTGCAACGAAAACAACATCCCCCTCTTTGCCGGGGACAGGGACAGTGTCCCCAGAGGCGCGGTGGCCGCCTACGGACCCGACTACTTCCTCGTGGGGTATACGGCGGGCAAGAAGGCCGCCCGTATCCTGAAGGGCGAATCCGCGGCAGAAATTCCGGCCGGACTTGCCTCGGCCTACAGCCTCTGGGTGAGTGCCAAGCATGCCAAAAGTCAGGGGTTAAAGCTTCAACCGGCCCTTGTTCAAAAGGCCTCGGACAAGTTCTGGGATGAAGAGGGTAAAGTGGTGAAAGGAGAATAAT
>CAYNYM010000388.1:0-4071 GCA_964401325.1 uncultured Desulfobacteraceae bacterium
TCCTGCGGTACCTCACAGCCTAAATGCCTACAGCCTATCTAGCTGAGTAGTTACTACCACCGAAGGTTTCTCGGGGTCATCCCCGCCTTCGCTATTTCAATGCCTGAACCGTGTAATCCTCAGGGAGGTGGGCGGACCCTTTCACGCAGGAAAGGCCGGTCGCCTCGTGCACCTTTTCTATGACATCATCGATGTGGTCGCAAAACCCCCCGGCCTCCAGGGACCAGCCGTTATCCCCTTTTTTCGCAAAGGTGCAGGTACAGAAATGGATGGCCTCCGCGCCCTTGGCCTTGAGGATTTTGGCCTGTTCAACCGCGATATCGCCCGGACACCTGCACGTAAACACACCTGTTAGTTCACACTCGTCGTATATGGCAAACCCCTCCTTTGCCCCGGACAAACTCTTGAAGCAACCGGTCAGAGGACAGCGATCCATGTTTTTTTCACAACGAATAATTCCAATACTTGCCATTTCAGTTCTCCTTTAATTTGATATTGTAATGGGCTCAAATAATATTGCTCGAATTGCATACGCTTAAAAAAAGAGGAAAATCACAGTTGAAAGGGGTACCGCACCGCAGCAAAGATCACGTTTGAAAAACAAGTTATTACATCACATATAATGAGTCAAGATCGGGCTTGATCCCCTGATCCATTCTTCAAGGCATCATCAGTCCCGTGCCTCGCTTGCCTTATAAAAATGCAGGCCCACCGGGGTTCAAGAACAGGTGATACCACAATAATGTCTTACAAACCTTCAGCGACGATCTCAGTGATGGCCTGACCGATCTGCTCAGCTGATAGGATATGGATTTTCACACCCCCATTTGAGAGCACATAGCCCGGTCCTTTATGGGAAACATCCTCCTTCATCCCGACATGTTCCACCCCCTGCTCTATCAGCCACTCCGCCACACGAATGCCTTTGGCCGTCTCCACTGATCGGTGGGGATTCTCCACGATCTCCTGTTTTTCGATTTCCCTGTCTTTTCGACGGATGTGCACAATGGCGAAGTAAGGTGCTTCTCCGAAATGCGGGCTTATCCGACCCTTTTCGTCTTCAAGGGGCAAAGCGACCCGGTCATGGGTTCTCTCTTGAGGCCCATAGTGGATGATTACTTTTTCAACGTGGGTAATCTGATCCCGGATTTTCATTTCAATCTCTTCACTGATCCGGTGGGCCGTTTCCAGATTTTCCGTCTTCAAGGTTATGGTCGCCTGTATATAGCGGAACCGGCCGGCGTTTCTTCCCATCAGAGACTTGATCTCACTCACCAGCGGCTCGCTCTTTATAATTTCACGGATACGGTCCAGGGTGGAAAAGTCAATAGATGCATCAAGGAGCACCCGCATGCCGTCAGAGAGTAATTCCCACCCTGCACGGGCGATAAAGAGGAGGATCAATACAGCACCGATCTGATCGATCGTAACGCCCAAGATATTCAGATGGAGGTCGAAATAGCTGAGGATAACCGAAACCAGGACCACCATCGACGAGAGGACATCCACCTGCCGGTGTCGGCCCTCGGCGATCAGGGTGGGGGATTCTGTCCTTCGTCCGATAGCTATGGCATATTGACCAAAAAGGAGAGTGGCCACGGTTCCGGCAAAGAGCAGTATAATGAAGGCCAAAGAGATACGGGGTCGAGTTCCGAGCGGGGATAGGATCTCCCGGATAATCTCATACCCTGCAATCAGGATAAAAAGCGCAATGATCACGGAAGCAAGGTTTTCGAGTTTATACAGACCCATTGGAAAGGACGGGGTTTTTTTTGCGGACAGCTTCACTCCGGCATAGATCACAAGGGAGGCGACCGCATCGGTTCCTGAGTCAATGGCGCTCGCGGTGATGGCGAGACTTCCCGAAAAAAAGGCAAGGAGGGCTTTCATGATGGCAAGCAAGAGATTCAGTAAGAATGCACACCCTGCAACCCTGTGAATCTCCCTGGTCTCATCATTGCCCGAAAAATACTTTTCTTCCGGTTTCTTGTCCCTGTTTCGAGCCATACCCGGCTTCCCTTCTGCTCAAAGCCTTCCCAAGGAAGCATAACGAAAAACACTCCCAGGATTGAGGAAATATAATAAGGATATCCGAAGAATCTGTTGGTGCGAGGATTTTTTGGCCTGACTTATCGCAGTCTTGAAAATGGGGGGGGGATACCAGATTTTACCTGGACCGGCAGAAAGAACACTGAAAACCGATGCAAGGGTCACGGAAGCCCTACATGATCCAAAGGGACCTAAATATTCATACCCCGGCATTCGATCAGAAAGCTACGGGTTTTCAACCTCCGCAGCTTCGTCCTTCTTCCCCTGACGCCGCTCCAGCTTTTCCTTTGCTTTCTTCTTTCGTTTAATGTCTTTCTCGCGCTTTTTAAAGCTGTAATTGGTGCGTTTAGCCATGGTCGTCCTTTTTCAAGAGTTAGTGTCCATCCGGAATAAATGGCCCGATCTCGTAACCATAAACCCAAGGGCACTCCACCCTGAATCGATGGAATGCCCTTTACCTCAAAACGATGACCTAAACCACGGTGACATTCACCGCAGCAGGTCCTTTTTGGCCCTGCTCAATGTCAAAACTGACCTGATCCCCTTCATTGAGAGTCTTGAAGCCGGTTGCATTTATACCTGAATGATGAACAAATACATCCGGACCTTCTTGTTGTTCAATGAAGCCAAAGCCTTTGCGCTCATCAAACCATTTCACGATTCCATTCGCCATAGCAACATCCTCCTTTCAAAGAATTTCTCATGTTTCCAAACTTCAGGATGTCACTCTTGACAAATAGATCTCCCCTTCAGAACGAAAAAGCCCGCCCACAAATGCGAACTCCCATGAGTTCTTTATATTTTTTCTTCTTTATATTTAAAAGTCAAGTTTTAATTGAATTTATTCGATAATAAGCTTATTTGCAATTCAAGAGGTATAGAATTATTAAGTTAATTAGTGTCCATCCAGAAAGACATGGTTTCCGGATGTGCAGTCAGTCCCGCCCTGCGGGACTGATCGCTGACCTCTGACCCCTGGCCCCTGACCTCAGACCTCAGAACATGCCCTTGACATAGAAAAATAACATCACCCCGCACAGCCCCATCTTGAGCCCGATGCTGAAGAGGTTTCCGACGAAAACACCCAGGCCTGCCCTCAATGCATCTTTTCTCGCCTTGCCCACATACAGTTCCCCAACCACGGCCCCTAAAAATCCACCGATAAAAAGGCCGAACGGGGGAAAGGCAAAGATACCTACGATCATCCCGAGCATGGATCCCCATACGCCCCACTTGGAGGCACCGTATTTCCTTGCCCCCAGGGCCGGTATCACGTAATCCAGGAAGAAGACCAATGCCGTCAAGACCCCCATAATCATCAAGAATCTTGCGCCGAAAGGCTCCCAGTTCCTGGCAAAGGAGAGAACGATCAACGCGAGGTAGCTGAGCGGGGGCCCGGGAATGACCGGAAAGATGCATCCGATAAGACCTGCTACGGCCAGGATCAGACCGACAATGATTAAGGCAACCGTGAAGGCCGCTTCCATGTGTGAAAGACTCCTTTCAACCTTGAGATATTTTTTCTCAAACACCAACTGGATGGACAACGCCTTTACCCCACACGTGGTCTGTTGGGGCAATGGCAGGGACAAGCCCTTTCATCGCGGAACCCGGCGCATCGAGCAAGTCTATCCAATGAATTTCATTGATCAAAGACCGTTTCCGTCCTAAAATGGTTCTATCCGCCACGGAGAAGGACCATGATCAGCGAATGCCGCAACATCCGCGAAATCCTGGATGCCCAGTTAGATATTATCGAACGCCACATCGAACAGCACAAGTGGTTCCGGCACATCGATAACACTGAAGACGCTGTCCGTGATTTCATCGAAAAGTATGGCTTTATTATGAGAGAACTGTATTGCTCCCGCATCTGCGACAAAAGATTCGATTGTGAATACGCAAAACAGTTCAAGCCGAAATAGCCTAAGGGGAATCCTTCCATGAATATCTATAAGATCCACCCGATTGTTGTGGGAACCAAGATTTTCGATAAGAGCATGATGACCTATCAATACGGTT
>CAYNYM010000389.1:0-1049 GCA_964401325.1 uncultured Desulfobacteraceae bacterium
CGAAAAGACAGGAAGAGCTCTATCTTTCATTCCTGAGTTCAACGGTCGACGCCATTGTCATCTATGATTCGGAGACCCGGGTGCAGTATGTAAACGACTCCTTTACCCGGATGTTCGGCTGGTCGCTGGAGGACATGAGGAAAGGCGCGGTTTCTTTTGTCCCCGAATCAGAATTGGAGGATCACGGACTCCTCATTGAAAGCGTTCTCGGCAAGGGTATGTCGGTGAGCGGGTCAGAGACAAAACGCGCAGCCAGGGACGGCAGCACCATGGATATGAGCATCAGTGCCTCCCCGTACCACGACAACGACGGGAATATCTCGGGCATGACGCTCATCCTCCGGGATATTACACCCCTTAAATCACTGGATCGTGCGAGACGAAAGGCCGTTCATCATCTGTCCCATGAACTCGTCACGCCTATTGCGGTCATAGAGGCCTCGATAAAGCGTCTGGGGAAAAAGGATATCTCGGATTCACTGAAAGAAAAGAATCTCGACCGCATCCTGAGGAACCTTCGACGTCTCAAGGATGTGCAGGAAATCGTTCAGGAAATTGCCATACCCCGGCAATATCGACCCCGGGCTTTCCAGGTGGACAAAAGGATCTTGAAGGTATTGGATTATGTCCGTCTGAAGAGCGCGCACAGGGCCGTGGAACTCGTGACCCACCTGGACCCTGTTTATACGGATATTATCGACCCTGAGATCCTCGAAAGGGTTGTGACGACCCTGGTAAAGAATGCCGTCGAGAATACGCCGGATGGGGGAAGGGTCACGATTTCATTGACCCACGCACCTGACGGGTTGGCCCTGGAGATTAAAGATCATGGGGTGGGTATCGATCCATCGGATCGGGATTTCATTTTGAAAGGTTTCTATCACACGCAGAGCACGACGCTCTATGCAACGAGGAAACCCTTTGATTTTTCCGCCGGAGGAAAGGGTCTGGAGCTGATGCGGTTAGCCATTCTTTCAGAAGAAGGCGTTTTTGACCTTTCCTTCGACTCCACAAAGTGCCAATATATTGCAGGGGGTTCTAAGGAGTGC
>CAYNYM010000389.1:1059-4066 GCA_964401325.1 uncultured Desulfobacteraceae bacterium
TCGCTTCACCGGAGGATTGCAGGCAATCGGGCGGCACGGTCTTTACCGTGCTCTTCAGGTGGAAGAGGCAGGCCGCGAAAAGAACTCTCTGAACCGTTGCACCGGAATCGAGTAGAAATGAAGCCGGCTCTTGGCCCCTTGAAAAGAGACTGCCATGCCCATTTAGATTTTAATTTATCGGAGGGCTGACATGAAAAAAACAATGAAGGCGGGACCAGGTCGAACCCTTTTCATTTCCATGGGTCTCATATGCATGACCTTATCTCCGGCGGCCATACCGGATGTGTCGGCAAGGCCCTTTCGTATGGGGAAGATTCCTGACAAGGGCGCGACATTCGGCTGCGGCACCTGCCCTGTGAACCCGCGGGGAGGCGGATCAAGAGATCTGTTTGGAAAGGACTATGAGAAGATCGGCATGCCTGCCGAAGAGCAATACACGGAAGAACTGGGGTCCATGGATTCGGATGGGGACGGGCACAGCAATGATCAGGACTTCAAGACCGGCACACATCCCGCAGATCCTGATTCCAAACCGGCGAAGTAATTCGCTTCCCCGATGATCGAAGCCCTTCCTCTGAACGCGTAGGGTGGAGAAAAAACAGTCATTCCATTTGCCCGACAGTTCAGGTCGGGTTATGGGGGAGGTGTGATGAAAAAACAATCCCTCCTTCTCATCTTTATCGCCCTGTGCACGGCGGTGCCGGTTTTTTTCTGGTCCCGCACCGTGACAAGCGGTCTGCCCTTTCCTGTTTACGTCTACGACATCGGACGCCTTCTCGCTCTCATCTGCTTCGTTCTCATTGCCTTTCAATATGTCCTCAGCGCCAGGGTCAAAGGGCTTGAAAAAGGGATTGGTCTGGTCAGACTGCTTGGACTTCACAAGTGTTGGGGCCTGATTCTTTTTACCGTGCCCTTGGCTCATCCTGTTTTGCTTCTTCTTTCCGAGAGACTTCAAGGGTATTCCACACCGATAAGTTTCCTGAAAATCCTCGGCGTGCTGGCGCTCTTTTGCATCTTTGCGGCTGCGGGTGCCGCCGTGCTCTATGGAAAAATTCCTTTGAAATACGAGGCGTGGAAAAGGCTTCACCGCGTCGCCTATGCCGTTTTCCCCCTGATATTCTTCCACAGCATCCTTCTGGGGACCACCCTGAAAAGCGATCAGATGAGAGTGTTTTGGCTCATCCTGGCACTGGTCTATGTGTTGATTCTCGCTGGCAACATTCGACGGCGTTATGCCCTGAGGCGACATCCGTTCACTGTTTCCGCCGTATCCCAAGAGACGCATGATACCTGGACGCTTCACTTTGAGGGTGAGCGCAGGGACTATGCGCCCGGACAGTTCATGTTCCTCAGTCTCGAGAGAAAGGACGGGGTGTCGGGGTCTCATCCCTTTACCGTTGTTTCGCCACCCTCGCGATCCGGGCTTTCCCTCTCCGTCAAAGCGTTGGGAGACTTCACCTCTACGATCCGTGAGACGGAAAAATCCCATGCGGCCTTTATCGACATGCCCTACGGGGTGTTTTCATTCCTGCGCCATGATGCGAAGCGATACGTATTCATTGCCGGGGGTATCGGAATCACACCCTTTATGAGTATGCTGAGATATATGCACGATCGCAGGCTTGAAAAAGAGGTCGTCCTGATCTGGGGAAACAAGAAAGAGGAAGATATCGCCTTCAGGGATGAACTCGAGCACCTGGCCGTTGACATGTTTTCGTTGAAGGTCGTTCACGTTCTTTCAAGGCAGGAAGACTGGCCGGGGGAGAAGGGTCGTATCCGGGCGGACATGCTTGAGAGGCGAGTGGGGGATTTTCACATAGGAGAATTCTTTGTCTGCGGACCTCCGCTGATGATGAAGGGGGTCAACAGGACGCTCTTGGGCCTCGGGGTGTCGAAAAGGCGGATCCATATGGAACGGTTTGCCCTGCGATAGGCCTGCGCATGAATTTCCATTAGATTGTCACCGTGTAACTACTCAGCTAGATAGGCTGTAGGCATTTAGGCTGTGAGGTGCCGCAGGAAGGCAATATACGTGATCACATATCGAGCAACCAGGGAATTCCCCAAAGAAGAAATGTATCGTGGAAGCCGAGAAGGTTTTGGGCGCCCTGCTTCGATCAATGCGCGGATAGCGAAGGGTTCGGAAACTAATAGCCTGTAGCCTACAGCCTAAACAACCTGAACAGTTACGAACAGGCATAGGCTTGGGGAAAAAAATCCGCCGGCCCGGACCGGCCCGGCGGCTCCCAAATCTCTGTATTCTGTTTTGAAGTTTAGTGATGGCTGAGCAATACCTTGTCGTCAGTGAACTGCTCGCCGGCAGCCCTTTCAAAGGAGGCCACGAGATCTTTTATGGTAAGGGAGGCCTTTTCCTCCCCGGCCAGATCCACCACGACTTGTCCCTTGTGCATCATGATCAGCCTGTTGCCGAAG
Organism: uncultured Desulfobacteraceae bacterium; assembly: GCA_964401325.1. Classification (GTDB taxonomy): domain Bacteria; phylum Desulfobacterota; class DSM-4660; order Desulfatiglandales; family HGW-15; genus CAYNYM01. The sequence continues at coordinate 3,493 of CAYNYM010000389.1, forward strand.
CGCAGGGCGATCTCCATATTGTGAGTGACCATCATAGAGGTCATTTTTTCCTTTGTCACGATCATATCCGTGAGGTTCAGGACCGTCTGAGCCGTTTTGGGGTCCAGTGTGGCGATGTGCTCATCGAGAAGCAGAATCGACGGCCTGCTTATTGTCGCCATGACCAGGGCAAGGGCCTGTCTCTGTCCGCCGGACAGGGTCCCCACGGGAGTCGTCAGGCGATTTTCAAGATTGAGATCGAGGGGAGCCAGCGCCTTTTTGAACACCTCCCTGCGCTTCTTGTTGAGGGCCAGCCTCAGGCCTCTTTTCCTCCCGCGTAAAAAGGCCATGGAAAGGTTTTCCTCAATGGTCAGATTCTTGGCCGTCCCGACGCTGGGCTGCTGCCAAACCCTTCCGGAATAGGCCGCATGTCCGTATTCCTTGAGGTGGGTAATATCGTCGCCCTTGATGACGACACTGCCCCCTTTTTCCGGAGGAAAGACACCGGCGACAATATTCAATAACGTTGATTTGCCGGCTCCGTTACTGCCGATAATCGACACGAAGTCTTCCTCATAGACCGTCAGATCGACTC
>CAYNYM010000390.1:0-4055 GCA_964401325.1 uncultured Desulfobacteraceae bacterium
GTCCCGGATGAAGTATTTAAGTGGTGCACCCTCAAGACAAACCTCCTGGCAGGGCACCCGCACGAAGAACTTATCAAGTATGCCCGGCTCAACAAAATCGACCTGATCGTCCTGGGCATCCGAGGGCACGGGAGGGTTGAAACCCTGATCATCGGTTCCACGACGGATCGCCTGACGAGCCGATCGCCCTGTCCTGTCCTGTGTGTACGCCCGAGTGAAAAGGGAGACGCATGAAGAATCATGTAAATTTTTCGGGTTGACGGATTCCTAATCAATCAAGGCATTGAATGTATGGCCATTACCTGAGAAAAAAGATCGACTCATCGGGTTGCACAAACACCCTTAAGATATTTTCATGAAAACCCGTCAAGACCGCGGATATCACCATGCGACTCACCTTAATCGGTATGGCCGGTACAGGGAAATCCTTTTGGAGCAGAAAGCTTTTCGAGAAAGGCTTCAAACGTTTTTCCTGTGATGACATGATAGAAGCAAAGCTTTCCGCTGAGCTCCGTGATTCGGACGGTTCATCCGTAACCATGGGTGAGTGGATGGGATTCCCTCACATGTCCCATTATCAGGAGAAGGAGGCGAAATACCTGGCCTGCGAAAAAGAAGTCGTTCAGGACATCCTCGGCCATCTCGAAAAGGCCGGTCCAAAGGCCCGCGAAGATATCGTCGTCGATACGGCGGGCAGTGTGATCTACACGGGAGAGGACCTCCTGAAAAGGCTCGCGAGGCGGACAACCATCGTACTGCTTGCCACACCCCGTCAGGAGCAGGCCCGCTTGTTAAATGCCTACCTCTCCGACCCCCATCCCATGCTGTGGCGGGGTTTTTATAAAAGGGCAGATGGGGAAACCCACGAGAATGCCCTGAGGCGTTGTTACCCCAAGCTCTTCTTGTCGCGACAACGCTTGTATGAACGCTATGCCGAAATAAGATTGGATTATTACAAGATGAGGCAAGAGGGTTTTGAGGCAAAAGACTTGATCGAAGAGGTGCGCTCTCTGATGCGGACTTGATTCGCGCTAATTCGAATTCCGGGAGGATGCCGCAATGAAGCAAAACCCCAAGGATGAGACCCTGCTGGTGGCCATGGGTGGAAACGCCCTCATCCGAAAAGGCCAATACGGGACCGTCGAAGAACAGTTCCGAAACCTGAGGCTTCCTATCGACCAGATCGCGCGCCTTTCCAGGGACTACAAGGTCATCATAACACACGGGAATGGCCCCCAGGTCGGCAATCTCCTCCTGCAGCAGGAACATTGCAATGAGGTCCCCAAGCTCCCCCTGGAAATTCTTGTCTCCCAAACGCAGGGACAGATCGGATACATGATCGAGTCCACACTGGACAGTGCGCTTATGAAGATGGGGATCCACACCGGCCAATACCTGGTGAGTCTGCTCAGCTATGTGGTCGTGGATGAAAATGACCCGGCATTCCAGGACCCTTCGAAACCTATCGGTCCGATCTTTTCCGCTGAGGCCGCTCAGACCCTCCCCTACCCCACACGAAAAACGACCAAGGGGTATCGCCGCGTCGTGGCCTCCCCAAAACCTGTTACGATTGTCGAAAAGCAGGAGATCAGGAAACTCATTGATATGGGATTTATTGTCATCTGCTGCGGCGGAGGAGGCATCCCCGTCATCCGAGAGGAGAGAGCCTTCTTCGGCGTGGATGCCGTGATTGACAAGGATCTGGCGAGTGCAAGACTGGCAGAGGAGGTAGGGGTGGGGATCTTTGTCATTGCAACCGACACCAAGGGCGCGGCACTCCACTATGGAAAGCCGTCGGAGCAGTTCCTCCGGACCCTGACGCTCAAGCAGGCCTCCCGGTACATTGAGGAAGGCCACTTTCCCCCAGGCTCCATGGGTCCCAAGATCGAGGCGGCCGTGCAATTTATCGAAAGGGGCGGCAAGAGGGCTGTCATCACCTCCATCGACAAAATCGAAGATGCCGTGACCGGCAAGGCGGGAACCGAAATTATCCGTTAATTCCCTACGCGGCAGAGTCGGAAAAACGGTGCGTTTCATCTGCCTACAGCCTTTTAAAAAGAGATTGTCATGCCCCCCCTGATCCACCATCAAGGCATGATATGAAAATTAGGCCGTGGATTCAGGATAATCCGTCTAATGCTTGATGCCTTTCAAGAGGCTAAACAGACCCTTCGTTTCCACCCTCGAAAACCTCTCCTGTCATATCTTCTTCGGAGGCCCCCATGCTGCCCATGTTTTTTGACCACCGGATCCTCGACGCCCTTCCCCTCCAAGACCAGGAGGGAATCGACCGGATCTTCCGGATCCTTGAGACCCTAATCGGCCAGCGGGTGATGCCCTATTTCAGAAAAGAAAGGGTCGTCGACTCGACCGTGATCGCCCGCCTGATCAATGACATCAAGATCGAGCGCCTGGAAGATGACGAGGACAGGATCTCTTTGGTCAATCTGGTTTCAAAGAAGGACCGGGTATGGACCATTCATATTCACGAACGGGTCTTTGATTACCTGGCCTTTGTGATTCCCAGCGACCCGAAGGCCAGGCTGGGGGGGACGACACGTGAGGAAGGCAAGATGCTTGCCTTTACGGAGTTTATGCTGAGACATGCCGTGGAACACCTCCTGTACCCCGAAAAGACGGAAAGGGAAATCATTCGTGCCGATATCGCCTTTGCCATGTATCGGAGAGTGGATGATCCCACCTTCTATCAGATGCTGCGCAACGCCCTGTCTGATGAAATGAACGGAATTGAGGGAGAACCTTACCTTGCCCTTCTGGGGGCGGCCGAAGAGGAAAAGCCCAAAGAATACCTCATCACCCGGATTCTCGCCCCCTATGCCAAGGCCCTGGCCGAAGTCCCCCCGAACATCTTCAGGGAAGTCTTTCTCCCTCTCGACAGGGATATCAAGACCGGACTGTTGGGGGAATACTACCGAAGGAGCCGCGATACGTCTTACCCTCTTGTCAAGAGGGCCGGCTATCTTCTTGAACTGCTGACCCTTTTTGAGATTCTCACCACTCAGAGCGAGGACGAGGCCCGGGAAATCTTCGAGGTCTTCAAGGCGCACTGGGGTCTCCTGCCGCTTTTTCATGAGCTGGACCTCCCGGAGACCGGCATGGAATTCAGAGAACCCGAGGAACTCTTTGAATTGTTTAAAGAACAACTTCACAAATTCTCGGTTTTTCCGGGCGAGGTCCTTCCTGAGACGGCATCAAAGAAGAGTGCGGCGGGCCTGAAACCAAAATCCGAGGATAAACCCGTAAAGAGTCTGAAAGACCGCATTGAAGAGGCAAAGAATGATCTCTCCTTTCCACGCCAGGTTATCGCGGTCATAGACAAAAACAAGGTCAATGCCGTAGGGCACAGCGGACCGAAATACAGCGAAATGATCGAGACCCTGCTCGCAATTCCCTGGGGCAGGATCAATAGAATTAGAGTATCCCCTGAAGACTTTGAAAAGGGCCTGAACCACACCCATTACGGTCTCGAGAAGCCCAAAGAGATTCTCTGTGACTTCTTCGCCAACCTTATCTGGCGCTATCGCCACGCCCCACAGGAACCGGACGAAAACTGGCACAGAACCGGGAGCGCCTTTCTGTTCGTCGGGCCTCCCGGTGTGGGGAAGACCTCTCTGGCCATTTCCATTGCCAGAAATCTCGGCATTGCCTATCACAAAATCTCTCTGGGGGGCATGAGAGACGAAGCGGATCTGAGGGGACACGGTTTCACCTATGAAGGATCCAAACCCGGGGCCATTGTCCAGGGGCTCGTAAAAATGGGGATCATGAACGGGATGTTCATCATGGACGAAGCGGATAAGACCGAGAAGTTCGCCATTGCGACCCTACTTGAAATTCTGGATCCGGAACAAAACCATCTGTTCCACGACCGTTACACCGAGACGACGGTGGACATTGATCTTTCCAACTGCCATTTTATTCTGACGGCGAACACCCTGGAAACCGTACCGCCGGCCGTCCTCAACCGATGTGAAATCGTGGTGCTGAATCGGTACAGTGTGGAGGAAAAAATCGCCATTGCCCGACGCCATTTG
>CAYNYM010000391.1:0-4052 GCA_964401325.1 uncultured Desulfobacteraceae bacterium
ATACAAGTGAGTAGAGGCACGCATCCTGGATTCGCGTCCGATTGGGTGGGAAAATTATGTGGACTTCCAGGCTCAGATAAAAAAACCGGGGATGCGCCCTTCTAATTCCGCTCCGCGGAAGATCCGGGGCATCCCCGGTTTATGCTGCGCTTGGGGTTCGGACCACAGCCCCCAAGGGTCCCTCAAGAATAGGACCCGTCACTCCCCTCACTTTTCAGGGTGAGGCATAAATTCCGCCCACTTGGCCTTCTGGTCCAGTCTGGGGACCCAGAGGGGCTCACAGTGCGGGTATTCCCATTTGTAGCCGGGAACCCTCTTGATCTGAAAGCTCTCTTCAAGGGGGTGTTTGAAGATTTCTCGCAGGTGTCTGTACTGCAACCAGGTGAACTCTTCTCTGATCTTTTTGGGCGTGATCGTAGGTTTCTGCCCCTTGGGCAGGTACTTCAGGTTGTCCTTGATGTCCCTGAGTCTCTTGAGCAGATCCGGTCTTTCGTATTCCCAGGTGATCTTGCAATCCTTTAATTGCTCTTGGGGCGTTTTGGGCTCATGTTTCCAGTCCGACCACCTTTCATAGGGTAAGGGATTTGCCTTGTTGGGTGTGCCGAAAATTTTCATAGCATTCCAGGATTGAATCCCGTCCTTCCAGACCCCCATCCAGGTCTCCCGGGTGTCGATTCTCTGAAGGACCACGGCATGGCCCAGACTCTTTTCGATGTTCAAGGTCCCAAACTGGAACCTTCCGCCTGAAATATAGGCGATGGAATCGGCAATTCATGGGGATTGCCCGCCTATGCCCCGCAACAGGGTCCTGTCCACCACCTTGTCCGGGAAGAGCTTGTCGCAGATCAATCGGCAGATGGCGGCCGTGTAGTAAAGGGCCTCGCAAGAATGACCGTGAAAACGAATGATGTCCTTCATGCCGAATTTGAGGGTGTATTTGAAATATTGCCCGGCGGTACCCTCAGTGAAGATGGACTGAAACTCGGGCAGATACGAGCACTCTTCCATGAGCGGGGCATAAAAAGTGGCCCGGTCATCGGTCCAGTCCGTGCCCCGATAAATGTACTTTGGAGGGCAATCAAAGGCTTTCCAGGCCTGCCTTTGCTTTTCTTCGACGGTCTCTAACTTCTTCTGCTTATTCCGCCAATAGGTTTTGACCGCGTCATTCTCGTTTTTTTCCTGGGCTCCCGCCCACGAGGCGACTCCCAAGGCGGCCGCCCCTGCTGCCAGGGATGCCGTACCGCCCTTTTTGATGAAGTCCCTTCTGTTGAGTTTGCTGGGTTTTTCCGGTTCCATTGAACGATACTCCTTGTGCGTTAAAAATTACGGGTTGTTGTCGCTTCAACATTTTCTCTAATACGTTGCCGCATTCGCCGCCGTTGCCCAACCCTACGCGAATTATATCTCAAATGACATAACTTATCGCATAAAAAAAAGGGTCTCCCCTTCCGTCATCGCAACCGTTTCACTCGAGAGCGGCAACACAATGCCTTATATCAATTATGCCATGTAGTGTCAAAGTTCAAATGAGTGACAAAACCGAAAAACCGAATTGAGCTTCCTGTTATTCTAAAGAGTGTTTATAAGGCAGGATCCCGCGGATCCTGCCTTATATTTTCCGGCAAAAAACCGGAGCTATTCCAATACCTCCAGAACAGCGCGTTTCCTTTTCTTGGTGGAGGCCCCCAGGAGGATGGTTCTGATAGCTTCCGCCGTGCGCCCGTGCTTGCCTATCACCTTACCGATATCCTCCTTGGCCACCCTCAGCTCGATGACAGAAATGCTGCGCCCTTGGATCTCATTGACCACGACCTTTTCAGGGTCATCCACCAGTGCCTTTACGATATTCTCAATCAGCTCTTTCATTCCGTTTCACCTCCAAATTTGATTTAAAACCGTCACACACGTCCAATTTCATGATTTCAATACCAGGGGCAATTCATATCATGATGAAAACAGACGAAATATTCCGCTCCGGGGCCTTCCCCTCACGGTCGCGATGGAAACGCTCCCAGTTCTTGGAAACAGTCATACGTGGTTTGGGTATCCAGGCCCGGGTATAGCGAGGTGTGGAGGACTATCAGAGGACAGTCCCAAGGTCATCGAAAAGGCTTTCCCTGTCCTCGTCATCGCGGAAAAACCCTTCTGTGCTCTATCCCCACAACAAGCGTAGGATAAAGCGCTCCCGGGACATTCAATACGGGCTTGGCATGATAGTTTTAAATGATACCAATATCTCAGGCATTTGTAAATTTTATAATATAACCCTCAATCCACCGCCTCATTCGCATGTCATTACTAAAATCGGAGAACCAGCCTGTGACTTGACCTTAGAGGGATAATTCAGTAGTAAAGAGATCAATAATATTCTTTTTGAAATCCTGCAAGATTTTTTATGTAAGATCCGGGGAATACCTCCCAACGATATTGAGCTTCGAAAATTTTTTCGACACGGGTAAACACTTTTCACCTATCGGAGTGATCACGGCGAAGAGGACAGGGCCTCGCTTGGAGTGAAAAATCTCACTTCGAAAAAGCACGAGTGAAGGAGGATCATGGATACCACCATCAGGACGATGAGAGCTTCCGCAGGGGTCATCCCCTTGCTCCTCTTGGTTTTGCTGTGGACCGTTCCCATTCCGTCCACCCTCGCAGCCGATGAATCGGTCTTGGGGAGGGGGGAGGAAACAACGGATCGAAGGGTCCTCGAGTTCCTGAACCGGGCAAAGACACTCGAGGTCCGGGGAGAATGGGTCTCGGCCCTGGGCATGTACGGCCGGGCTCTTGCCGGGGCCCGAGTGGCACTTCAACGTGGCATTCAGCGGCTTGGGGACGATCATCTCGATGTGGCGGCCTCCCTGGACAGGATCGCCGAACTTTGCCTGGCACGGCAGGACCTGCTGGAAAAAATGGATCGGGACGGTGAAAAGGAGATAAATGAGCTTTGCGACTTTGTTTTGATGTATGAGCGGGCCGAATGGATCCGCACAAAGGCCTATGCCACACCGTTTCACCCGGAGGTCGCCAAGACCCTCGATAGGGCGGCACAACTCTGGAGGCGCTGCCATCCGCCCATGGCAGAGAAATTCTATAAAGCAGCCGTCAGCTGCAGGGAAAGGACCTACAGACCGATTCACCCTGAGGTGGCCGATGCCTGCGACCGTTACGCCTATTACCTTCAATGGTCCATGATGAAGTTCAAGGCGGCCCGGACCCTTTACGAGCGGGCGCTGGGGATCCGGGAAACCATTTTCGGAAAAAATCATCCCAAGACCATCGAAAATCTCCCCGACCTGGCCTGGACGGCCTTTTATTCAGGGGATAAGGCCTATGCAAAATCCGTGATTCAGCGTGCCGTCAGCACCGTGCAGGGCGGGATGAATCAAAACCACCCCGAGGAGGCCGATCTTCTCGGCAGGCTGGGCATCCTGCTGGCTGAAACGGGGGATACCGGTGGGGCCCGGATCCTGTTGGAGCGGGCGGCCGATATCCGGAAACGGATTTTCGGATATCGATCTCCTGAGGTGGCCGAAACCCTGGCGGATCTCGGTCTGGTCTACCAAAACCGAAATGAACCGGATCGTGCCCTCAGATATTACGAGGAGGCCCTGGACATTCTGGAAAGCATTTACGGCCCCGAACACCCGGCAATCGAGGAGGTGATGATCGCGCTGGTTGGAGTCCTTGAGGAAATGGGAGAAAAGGAGCGGGCGCAAGAACTCAACAAACGCCACAAAAAAATCCTTACCAAGAAAAACTCGTGACTCCGCGCCCCGTATCAAAACCCTTTGATAAAACGCATGGAATTCGAACTTGTTTCCCGCCCTACCCTGTGCTAGAGTCCTTTCACTGTTTTTCACCAGCACTTCACATTTTCCCGTCACCATAGCCCGAAGGCTATCGTCGGCACCCTTTATTTTTCTCGATAAACAGGAAAAAACCCGCGGGAAAGTACATGAAGCCCTGATGAGAAAAATTGAATTGCGGAGGCATCACAAAGTTATGACCACGGATAAAGTAATCACACGTTTCCCGCCCAGCCCGACGGGCTA
>CAYNYM010000392.1:0-4043 GCA_964401325.1 uncultured Desulfobacteraceae bacterium
GAACGGTCATTCCGACGATCTGGTTGTCCGGGTTCTGGAACACCATGCCCACCCTTTGCCTGATGTCTCTCAGGGCGTTGGATTCTTTGGTATTCATGCCGTCCACCAGGACATCGCCTTCACTGGGGGTCAAGAGTCCGTTGATGTGTCTGATAAGGGTGGTCTTTCCGCACCCGTTCGACCCGATGACGGCGATATACCGGCCGTCCTGTATCTCCAGATTGATGCCCTGAAGGGCAGGTGCGGCCAGTGAGTCATATCTGTAATGAAGATTGGATATTGTGATCATCGTAAATTTTCCTCATTTATTGATACCTCTACGCAGGACTCTTTTCCTCAACGGCGAAACGATAAGGGTCCCTGAACGGGCAAGTGGCCTGTGTCTGGTGGTATCAGCGATCGAGATCAATCCTGTCCCTCAGTTTCAGGGTGACGAAAGTCGCCACGACAATTTTGACGACGTCACCGATCAGGAAGGGGAGCATCCCCGCTGACAGGGCCTTTGCAAAATCGAGTTTTGCCACCAGAGACAATTGCAGGACCCCCAGGGCGTAAAGCACCAGGAATCCGAGGACCATGGCGAAGGCGATCCACACAAATCCCGCCTCTTTTTTCCCTTCAATCATCTTGCCGATCACGAAACTTGCGGCGACAAATCCAATCAGATAGCCTCCGGTGGGTCCAAACAGCACCCCGAGACCGGCCTTTCCACCGGCAAAGACCGGCAGTCCTATGATCCCCAGCAGGACATAGACCACCTGACTGAGGGCGCCGAGGGAGCCCCCCAGAAGGGCGCCCGAAAGGGCGGTGAAAAGGGTCTGGAGGGTAATGGGGACGGGCGGCAGTGGGATGATGACAAAGGCGCCGACCGCCGTGATCGCCCCGAACATGGCGGCGTAAATCATCCCTCGCAGGGATTTGCGGGTGTTTTTCATACCCCTTCTCCATTCAACGTGATGTCCCCGGAATAGATCCCGTGCACATGGCCCTTGTTGTCCTCGACCAGCAAACGGCCGTCCCTGTCAATGTCCAGGGCTGTACCGACGAGTTTGCTTTCGATCGTTTCCACTGTGATCCTGCGCCCGGTAATCCGGCTGAGTTGTCTCCAGCGCTCCAGGATCGGTTCGAAATCAGAGAGTTGAAACATGCCGTAATAGTGCTCGAACCATGCCAGAAAAGCCCTGATGAGCCCGGCCCTGGAATGTTCCTCCGCGGTTTCGATCCTCAGTGAGGTGGCCTTTTCCCGAAGTTCCGCAGGGAAGGAGCCCATATTCACATTCACCCCCAAACCTATGACCAGATAGTCGATCGCATCCATCTCCGTACTGATTTCCGTTAAAATCCCGGCTACCTTTTTCCCCCCAAGGAGGATGTCATTGGGCCATTTGATCAAGGCCTGAACGCCGGCTGCCTCACGCAGGGCCTCGGCCATGGCGACTGCGGCCAGCAGGGTTATCTTGGGGGCCTCGGCGGGCGAGACGGACGGTCTCAGGATGATGGAGAGGTAGATCCCCTCACCGGGGGGGGAAAACCATTCTCTGCCCAGCCGACCCTTTCCCCGGGTCTGCCTCTCGCTTACGACAAGGGTCCCCTCCGGGGCACCATGGATCGCCAATTCCTTTGCCGTCGTGTTGGTGGAGGCCGTTTCCATGAGGTGATGGATCTTCTTTTTCCCAAGGACGCGGGTCGCGATCCCTTCCCGTATTTCCTCCGGCAAAAGCCTGTCGGAGGTCTTTTCGAGGAGGTAGCCCTTTTTGGGAGAGGATTGGATTACATACCCCTCTTCCCGGAGTTTGCGGATGTGTTTCCATACGGCCGATCGGCTGACCGATAACCCTTCACTGAGGAATTCTCCCGAAATCCAGTCCCCTTTTGCCCGTTTCAAGCAGGAGATTATTTGGTTTTTGGTGGACATCAGGCGGTCACTCCACAATTGCTAACCCTGGGAACGCCCGCATTGTAACGGCCCTGCGGGCAGCGGAAAAAAGTGGGATACCGTTCACGGAACGGAAACCCCCTACAGTGCAGCGCAATTATCACCTGAAAGACAGATTGTCAACCATAATTGAAATGCGGGTTTACGGAAAATGAAAATCCGTGATGGCTTCAAAAGACCGTGACATCCGAACAGGGGTGTGGAAAAATAAAATGTTTGATTCAGCATCACATCACAAGAGATTAAAACATCAAGGCCTTTTCCGGATGCTACATTTTTGTTGTATTGCGTCCTTTTTGTCGACAAAATTGTCGTTGTTTTGGTGCCTCCGGTTTATGGCCATTGTGTCATAACCTTATGAAATTTAATCGAAAATATTTTTTTTTGAGGTTTGGCATCTTGATTGCTGTTGTTGAGCGTATACGACTCGATGAGAGCGTGAGGAAATAGGCCCGCGGGCGAAGGGCAAGCTATGTGAATTCGTCGCGGATAGCGTAGACATTCTTGAAAGACCTGGAAATATTTTGGAGGAAGGAACATGAACTGCCGGACAATTGACGATGTCAAAAAAATGGTAAAAGAGAAAAATGTCAGTTTTATTCAGTTTTGGTTTACAGACGTCCTTGGCGTGCTGAAGAGTTTCGCCGTCACCCCCTCCGAGCTGGAGGAAGGTCTGACGGAGGGAATGGGTTTCGACGGATCATCTATAGCGGGTTTTGCAAGGATCGAGGAAAGTGATATGATCGCAAAACCGGATCCCACGACCTTTCAGTTGGTGCCGTGGCGTCCCTCGGATCGCCCCGTGGCACGGATGTTCTGTGATATCTTGAACCCTGACGGGACGCCCTATGAAGGTGATCCCCGGTACGTTTTCAAGAGGCTTCTGGCAAAAATTGGGGATCAGGGCTATACTTTGTACGCGGGCCCTGAACTGGAATACTTTTATTTCCAGGACGACAAGGGCACGGAATTTTTGGACAAAGGCGGGTATTTTGATTCACGGCCCATCGATATGGGGAGTGATTTGAGGCGGGAGACCATTTTCGCCCTCCAGGCCATGGGGATTCAGGTCGAATACAGCCACCACGAGGTGGCCCCCAGCCAGCATGAAATCGACCTGCGCTATGATGAAGGCCTGCGCATGGCCGACAAGACCATGACCTATCGCGTGGCCGTAAAGGAGGTGGCCCGTCAACACGGCGCGTATGCCACCTTCATGCCCAAGCCCGTTTTCGGGCAAAACGGCAGCGGCATGCACGTTCACCAGTCCCTGTTCAAGGGGGGCCAAAACGCATTTTACGACGCCGGTGACGAATATAACCTCTCCGATATCGCCAAGCACTATATTGCAGGACTTCTGATGCATGCCCCTGAAATCGCATCTATCACGAATCAATGGGTGAATTCCTACAAGAGGCTTGTGCCGGGTTATGAGGCCCCGGTCTATGTCTCCTGGGCGAGAAGGAACCGGTCGGCCATGATCAGGGTCCCCATGTATAAGCCCGGAAAGGAATTGGCGACCAGGATGGAGTTCCGCTCCCCGGACCCGGCCTGCAATCCCTATCTCGCCTTTGCCGTCATGCTGGGCGCCGGCATGGACGGCATCAAGAAGAGGTTGGAACTCCCGGATCCCATTGAGGAGGATATCTTTGAAATGAAGCCGGCCGAGAGAAAGGCCCATGGCATCAAAGAGCTGCCGGGCAACCTCTATGCCGCCATCATTGAGACGGAGAAGAGTGAGATGGTCAGAGAGGTCCTGGGTGATCACATTTTTGACAAATTTATTGAAAATAAGAAGATCGAGTGGGACAGGTACCGGACTCATGTCAGCAGGTTTGAACTGGAACGGTACTTGCCGACACTGTAAACCATACGAAGTTTCACTCTCCGGCCCAGGGAGAGTGAAACTTGAAATCGAGGCGGCCGTCAGTTTCCATCCAGACACACACCCTTTCTGGATGGAGCGACCAGTCCCGCCCTGCGGGACATTCAGCGCTCAGCTTAATGCTTTGTTTTTTAGTGGTTTTGGCTGACCTCTGATCGCTGATGGCTGTCGGCGCGAATCAGGAAATGACCCTTTCCGGATCAGCTCCAGCTAAAAAAGACA
>CAYNYM010000393.1:0-4005 GCA_964401325.1 uncultured Desulfobacteraceae bacterium
GGCCCGCGATCTTGGGATACTTTCGGGCAAATTCCGCTCCCATCTCGCGGATAAAGGTCAGCTCACGTTCGTAGTATTTTAGAAGACTGTCTTCCATAGGCTATTCTGTTTTACGGCTATTTTTGTATCACGTACCGGCCCCTGTCGGGGTCGAAATAGGTATCAAATACCACCGGCTCTGTTTCAGATTCAACAACCAGCATACCGCTTATTCTTAATCTGACACTTCGGCCCCTTTCAGTTCCTTTCTCGAGACGCACCGTCACGTTTTTCAGCCTGGGCTCAAACCTTGAAATCGTCTTTTCAATATCAAGCCGTAACCGCTGCCTTACGGATGGACTTTGGGGATTTTCGGACGTAAAATCTCCCAGTCCATACATGAAGACGGAATTATGGATATCTCTGTATGAGACCGGTATCGGTAATATCAGACGTCTGGTGTTGAGGAGGTTCTCCAGATCCCTGATGACGGTGGCCTTTATTTGCCTGATACCGAATAAGGGGTTCTGGACAGACTCCCGGCCGACCTCCGGGTCGTTGTCCAGAAGCCTGTCCAGTATAGATGCCCGACTGTTTTGGCGGTTTTGCATGTCAGGTCAGAAGGATTACATCACTTTATTTTTCGTAAGATCCCAACCGGCGGGAACCTTCCCCTGTGCCTTTCCTTCGCGGTCAAATGGCGTGTAGGTCAATGTGATCTTTCCGTAATTGAACGTGACGGACTCTGTGGCTTCACCGCCGCCGCCGCCGCCCGTGCTGACGGAACTGATAATAACCTGTTCCAGTTTATATTCCATATACACGGCTTTGCTGCCCGTGGCACGGCATAATTCAAGCTTGACCTCTTTAACCGGTTCCCCCTTGGCACAGGCCTTCATCAATAGGGGGGATGATTTATCCATGAGTTTAACAATGCTCAAGTCCTGAAAATCAGCCCGCTGGCCGGCCGATGACGATGTTGCGCTCACTGCTGCAGCAGAAGCCATTTGAGAAACACCCCAGTTGTAGGACATCACCTCTATCCAGTCCTTGTGTTTGTCATCCGTGCTTTCTCCTTTGATCCCTTCGATCTGCAAAAAATTATCAGCTGCCATAATCATCTCTCCTTTTTGATCGATTTGATTTTTGTTCTCTTTCTATAACCCGTGACCTTTTATGGTTCCCTGCTTCGTCCTACGCTCAATAGCTTAACGGTTCATCAGCCTGCCGGATTTCTTACCCCTGTGCCGGAGGCGGTAACTCCGCAACCAGCCTCAGAGAAATGGCCAATTCATCCAGCTGGTAATGGGGTTTCAAGAATGAAACGGCCCGATAGGCGCCGGGTTTGCCCGGAATCTCGCTGACATCTATTCTCGCTTCCCGCAAGGGGTACTTGGCCTTCATGTCCTGACCGGCGTTGTCGTCCAGGAGGACATAATTGCTGATCCACTTGTTCAGGAAGTCTTCGGCATTTTTACGCGTCATAAAACTGCCGATCTTGTCTCTCATCATAGACTTCAGGTAGTGGGCGAATCTTGCGGTGGCAAGGATGTACTGCAGTTGTGAAGACAGTCTGGCACTGGCATTGGCCGAATCAGAGTCATAGACCTTTGGCTTGTTGGAGGTCTGGGTACTGAAAAAGGCTGCATAGTCGGTTCCCTTGCAGTGCACGAGCGGCACAAAGCCCAGATCGGCAAGCTCCTTTTCCCTCCTGTCGGTGATGGCAATCTCTGTGGGACACTTGAGGGCAACGTCCCCCTCGTCCGTCTTAAAGGTATGGACCGGGAGGTCCTGCACCAGACCGCCGCCTTCCACGCCCCGAATGGCGGCACACCAGTGGTATTTGGCAAAGGCCTCGGTCAGTCGGGTGCCGAGGGCATAGGCCGCATTACCCCACAGATACTGCTTATGAGTGGTGCCGTCCACCTGTTCCTCAAAATCGAAAGACTCTACGGGCACATTGTCCCTGCCGTATGGGAGGCGCATGAGGATATGAGGCATGGCTAGGGCGACATAGCGTGAATCCTCCGATTCCCGGAAGGATTTCCATTTGGCATATTCCACGCTTTGAAAGATCTTGGCCATATCCCTCGGTTCGCCCAGTTCGGTGAAGCTGTCAAAGTTGAAAAGTTGCGGCGCCGCGGCCGAAAGAAAGGGCGCATGGGCCGCGGCGGCGACCTGTGAGATTTTCTCCAGCAGGGCCATGTCCTGAGGATGGTTGCTGAATTCATAGTCTCCAATCATGGCGCCATAGGAGGCCCCGCCGAACATGCCGAATTCTTCTTCATAGATTTTCTTGAATAGAGCGGACTGGTCAAACTCGCTGGCCTTTTCCATGTCTTTGAGCAGGTCCTTTTTGGACACGTTCATGACCCTGATTTTGAGCGTCTCCCCGGTCTCGCTCTTGTTGACCAGGTAGTGCAGCCCGCGCCAGGAACCCTCCAGTTTCTGGAAATCTTCGTGGTGCATGACTTCGTTGAGCTGGTCGGAGATGAGTTTGTCGATATCGCTGATTCTGGCATTGATCATGGCCTCCGTATTCTTCGAGACCGTGATGGCGCCCTCCATGATCTGAGATACGAATTCTCCAATGATATCCTTTGCCCATTCCTTTTGGGTCTCCTCCCGGGCAAGGCGGCCGTCCGCGATGATCTGGTCCAGGAGGCTTTCTTCACCCTGTTCTTCTGTCGGTTTTGCAGCTTCAGGCTGGCCCTGTTCCTTCTTCTCAGCCATCTGTTTACCCCCCGTTTATTCTTTATCGGTTTCTTCTTTCTTGATTCCGGCTTCCTGCCCTAATTTTTCCAGGGATTCCGTGCTTGAAATAACGTCCTGGAGCAGTTCGTCCAGTTTGTCATTACCGTCCAGCTTGCCCAGAAGTTCGGATAGTTTTTGCCTGGCCTCCACCAGTTTTCTCACCGGTGTGACCTGTTCCGCCACTCGCTCCGGATGAAAATCGTCCAGGGACTTGAACCGGAGTTCAACCGCCATCTTGGTGTCGTCGTCCGTGAGCTTGTTGTCCACCCTATAGGCAAGCCTCGGGTTCATACCGGCCAGCACATTGTTAAAGTTGTCCCGGTCGATCTCGACAAATTTTCTATCCTTGAGCTTGGGCAAGGGTTTGTCGGGCTTGCCGGATAAATCCCCCAACACACCGACAACAAATGGGATTTCCTTCATCTCGATGGCATCCCCCACCTCCACATCATAGGTGATCTGGACTCTGGGGGATCTTACCCGGTCAAGGGTATGCTGCAAGCTTTCTTTGGCCATGTTTATCCTCCTTTTTTAAATTTCATTCAGATTCGATATCGTTAAAAAACCGAAGGCATCGTTTGTCGTTCTGCCTTTTCTTGTCAGCTTGCTGCCGGCCTTTGCTTATCTATTATGTTCCATCGCCCTTGTAACATCCAGGGTGCAAATTTTGGTCAACAACTCCCTGGCCTGGTATATATCTTCATCAGCCGCGCCTTCTGCAGTGAGACATTGATAGAGTGTGTCGAGCACTTCAGCGATCCAAATGGGAGACTCCCATCGCTCGAGCTGCAACTCCCCGATCAGGGCGTTGAGCTCTTCGGCGATGGGTCTTGCCAGGTCGGGCCTACCGGCCTCCAGGCAGAGTTTCGCCGTGAGGAGCCTGAAATTCGTTTTTTCCCGTATGGACTGCGCACTGCAGGAGGCACCCAGCAATTGTTCCAGGGCCTCTTTGATGCCTCCGGTCTTCAGTTTTGCGAGGGCATCCTGCCACACCGCTTCTTCAATCCCGGCGGAGCCAAGCAGTCGGTTGACACGGTAAGTCCCCACGGAAAACGTTGATTGGCCCTCAGCAACCGGGGTCTCCACCCTGAGCCGGGGCGCCTCGGTGACAGGTGTTTCTTCTTCAGGTTCGGTTCCAGGCGCTTCCTCCAAGGCTTCGGGGGCGGTATGCGGCTCCTTTTCTCTTTTTTCTTTGAGAATTCTCGATATGACATGCTCGCAGTCTTCGAGTGATGTCTTCAATTCCGCCAGCCTGGGGGCATCCCTGCCGAA
>CAYNYM010000394.1:0-3998 GCA_964401325.1 uncultured Desulfobacteraceae bacterium
GCAGGGAGGAGGACGGCAGGCCCCTCAGGGTGCCCTGCAGCATATCCGACTATACAGCTGCCATATACAGTGCCTTTTCCATGGCATCCGCGATACATCATCGGGAAAAAACGGGGAAGGGGCAATATATCGATATTGCCATGTATGATTCCCTGCTTTCCATCATGGACAACAGTTTTATCATTTACCAGACAAAGAAGGAATGTCTCCACACCGATGAGGATTTCATAAAATACGGGTTGAAGAGCAACGGCAACCGGCATTCAGGCGCGCCTGTCCATGGTTTCTACCGCACCAAGGACGGCGCTGTCGGCCATATGCTCATGCAAAACGAGGTGTGGTACCGCCTCCTCAAACTGGTGGGTCGCGAAGACCTCATCGGGGACCCGAGATACGAGGAACCCGATTCCCGTAAGGCGCGCTACAAAGAGACCGAAGAGATCGTCGAGGCGTGGACCACCCAGCATACCACCGCCGAGGTCATTGAAAAGTTCAAGGAATATCGATTGGCCGTCGGTCCGGTCCGGACTATCGATCAGGCATACGAGAACCCCCACAATGCTGAAAGGGGGATATTTCATGAGATCGATCACCCGGTTGCCGGGAAATTCAACATCACGAACGTTCCTATAAAATTTTCCGAGACACCACCCCAGATCAAGACCCCCTCACCTCTTCTGGGACAACACAATGAGCAGATCCTGCATGATATCTTGGGATATGATGAGGAACAGATCGCGGATTTCACATCCAGGGGGATCCTTTACCAGCAAGAAACGAGGAAAGAGGAAGAGGTCCCGACTGTTGCCTATGCCGGCCGATAAAGGGGCCGACAAAAGATTTAAACCTTGAAAAAAACGCTCCTTTCTATCGTGGACCCACCTGTCCATGACAGTCAGGAGCGTTTTCTTATTCGGAATTCAAGGAATCCCTGTACCAAGTACTATACCAGCATGGGCAGCGGGAATTCATAGAATACCGCCCCACAGGGACAGTTGACCCGGCAGCCCCCACAATGCCAACACTCTTTGGGGTGGGCGACTTGAGGTCCGCTTTCACCCGTGACCAGGACATCCAGGGGACAGATGTCCATGCAGGTTCCGCACATGACACAATGACCACAGTGAAAACAACGGGCTGCTTCCCGAACCGCCTCTTCCCGGGTGTATCCCGTGTTGATCTCCTCGAATCCCTTGATCGACTCCCGGGACGAGAGGTGTGCCATCTCCACCCTGCTTTATTTTTCATAGTAGTCGGGATTCATGATCTCATCATATCGCACCACGTGGGGCGAGTTTGATCTCTTTTCTTCGGGTAGGAACTCCGTTGTGGTAGATTTCACCCCGGGCATCGAAATAGACGCTTTCGATCACCTGGAGGTCTTTTCCGGACAGGAAGCGCCGCGGTCACATGAAATGACACCTATTCAGGTAGGTTAAATTATGTTAGATTCTTGGAGCAAAAAACGGGCACAAGGTCGGAGTGAATCAATGGAACCCGGGGTAAAAACCATTTGCAAAGTCCAAGAAACCCTGAACCGGCACGGGATGATCGACAAGAAAGATCGCATCATCGTGGCCGTTTCGGGAGGGCCGGATTCCATATGCCTTCTCGATATCCTCCACCGCCTGCGGGAGGAGATGGGCATTGAAATCGTGGTCGCCCACTTCGACCATGGCCTCAGGCCCCAAGAGGATGAAATCGAGACCCGATTCGTCCATGATCTCGCCCTGTCCATGGGGCTTTCCTTCGAAAGCGAAAAGGGATATCTCGCGGCCGAAACGGGTGGCACATCTATCGAAGAAATGGCCAGGGATACGAGGTACGCCTTCCTGGAAGACCTGTCGAACAGGCTCGGAGCTCAAAAAATCGCCGTAGGACACACCCTCAACGACCAGGCGGAAACCGTGATCATGAGACTCTTGAGAGGCAGCGGCCCATCCGGATTGGCCGGCATCCCACCGGTTCGGGACAAGAGAATCATCAGGCCCCTGATCGAGATCTCAAGACAAGAAATCCTATCCTACCTCAAGGATGTAGGCCTTTCCTATATGACGGACAGTTCCAACCTCCAGAGGGCGTTTTTGAGAAACAGGATCCGACTCGACCTCATGCCCCGGCTCCTGGACTACCAACCCCGTCTGATCGAACACTTAGGCCGACTGGCGCAACTCCTCCGGGATGAGAACCGTTTCATGGACCTGCAGGCCGATCAATGGATAAGGAATGAGGCGGAACCCGCACAGGAAAGTTCCATAGCGACATTAATCGCCCGTTTCCTCGATCTTACCCCACCCCTGAGGAATCGGGTTACTCGCGGCCTGCTCCTGCGGGTCCAAAAAAACCTCCGGAGGATATCCCGAGACCACATCCTATCCGTGTCCCGACTTGCCGAGGGCCCTGACCCGCAAGGCGAACTCCATTTACCGGGCGGTCTCAGGGTCATAAAGACCTATGAAAGGCTGGTCTTTTCAAGGTCCGGAGAACCGAAACCACTCAGGTTTCGCATCCCCATTCCCGGGCCGGGCACCTTCCACATTGAGAGGAACCATCTCTCCTTGTCCCTTGAAAATCTGGACCCGGGCCTTGATCCGGCACGCCACGCCTCCCCCGACGTGGCACTCGTCGACGCGGGCAACATTCAGTTTCCCCTTTTGCTCAGGAACCCCGAGCCCGGGGACCGCTTTATTCCCCTGGGCATGAAGGGCAGAAAAAAGATCAAGGACTTCTTTATCGACCTCAAGATTCCCTCCGGGCAAAGGGCGCGGATCCCCATTTTGTTCTCCGGGGATATTCCCGTGTGGGTGTGCGGCTACCGTATCGACGACCGGTTCAAAATCACTCCCGCCACAAAGGCCATCCTGAAAATCACCATCATCTCATCCGTGCGCCGGGTTTAGCGGGATCGGATGGCACCAAAATTGATAATAACTTTTTGATTTTTAAAGGTAAATTAAAACAAGGAGAGAGGATAAATTAATCCCTTGGGATGCTCAGGAGAAGGATGCATCCCCGAGGTTAAAGACAGACAAAAAGGAATGGGGCAAACACACAGAAGCCCGACTCGTCAGTCAACCGGCTTCCTGTTTATAGTAGATTTCCCCTTTCGAGGTATCCATAAATCCCCTTTTTTGATGGGTGATCTTTGGCTTTTTGGAATCGAAAAACGCACTCAAAAACTTATATGCCTTTCGATGATCCATTTGCCCGCCGCAGGTCTCAAAGGTCACGGCCGCAAAATTAAACTCGGGCCAGGTGTGAATTGCAAGGTGAGACTCTGCAATAGTCAAGGTGCCGCTCACACCCCACGGGTTGAATGTGTGGAACGACTCTGCAACCACCTGCGCACCCATGAGCTCGGCCGCCTCCAGCATGCCTTCGCGAATCCGATCTTCGTCCAGGAGGCTTTCATGGTCGCACTCGTAGAAGTCAATGAGAACAAGGTCCAATAATGAATACATTGTTCCCACCCCCTTTCATATTAATTTATGTGTCGAATTTTCCAACTCCCTTCATCACAAGCCCGATGTTGTGGGCCTGGTCCGGTTATCCGGCGGATATTTGGGTATATTCGAAATGCTGGCGGAGTATATTTCAATCTCTTCAGGAGGTCAAGATTCTATCGTGTTTTCATCAAAGATTTCCCCGATCCCCGTCGTGTAAGGGGCACGGACAATGCCCTTTTCGGTGATAATAGCGCTGAGATACCTGTTGGGGGTGATATCAAAGGCCGGATTGTAGGCCTTGACACCCCTGGGTCCGATTTCACGATTTCGAAACACGGATATCTCCTCGGGGGCCCTTTCCTCCACGGGAATCATGTCGCCGTTCTCCATATTCATATCAATGGTTGAAAGCGGCGCGGCAACGTAGAAAGGAATATTGTTTTCTCTGGCCAGAACCGCCACCTGATAGGTCCCGATCTTGTTGGCCACATCCCCATTGGCCGCGATCCTGTCCGCCCCGATGATCACAAGATCGATTTTCTTTTCCCGCAT
>CAYNYM010000395.1:0-3997 GCA_964401325.1 uncultured Desulfobacteraceae bacterium
CCGACATTTTGGTGGCGAGGGTTGAGTATAGAGAAAAGGTGTGGGATAATCAAGACATCACAGCCCTTAGGAAAAAATCTCTGAACCCGTCATCAGAAATCAGGCAATGTTATTGACAAAACCAAAAAAATGAGTATTAGAGAAGTTGACTTCCCAACTGAGATAAATCTGCCGTTCCGTCATCTCATTCCGAAGGCGTCACCCTGAAAACGCATGCGCGGGCGTCGGAAAAACGGAGGAAAATGCGATTGGGAAAAACAAGAGTTATGGCAACCTTTGAATAGATGAATACAAGGATCGATAGCATGAATAAATCGGGAAAAGGGGAAGATGATTTTCGAGCCACTTTTCTTAAGAGTCTGATGACGAAAAAGGTTGAATTGGAAGACACCCTGGTTCGTCTCAAAAAAAGCACGCAAGAATATGATGGGGAATTGCATGCCGGTGATTTCACGGATGAGGTCGATGATGCCCAGCGTGAGATATCGGCTCATCAGTTTTACAGTCTCATAGAGCGGAAGGATAAGGAACGCAAGAACATTGAACGGTTGATCGAAAGGATTTTTAAGGAAGAGGATTTCGGTACCTGTGAGGAATGCGGAGAAAAAATCCCCAGGGAAAGGCTGCTGATCATCCCCGAAGCGACCCTTTGCGTGACCTGTCAGAGAGAATTCGAACGTATGGATCAGACCCTTAATTTCTCCTCTACGGGCTTCAAGAGCCGAAGAAACACGGAGTGGGAAAGACCTGATGATATTGGGGATGACGAAGACGACAGTTACCTGGGATTCATCTCCCTGGACGACCCGCTCAAAGGTGTGGATGAACCGGAGTCTTAAGGCGGTGATGCCGTCTCAGGGCCTGACCGGCATTGATCCTCCAACCGAAGGGAAAAGCGAACGATCCGTGTGGGGAATAAATTTTGCCGAGCTGAAGAGGTTCATGAATTCCTGATTGACATTCAGCTCGATATAGGTGATTCGATCCCTGATGCCTTCGATTTCATTCCTGACTTTCATCGAACGCAGGGCGTCGGCCGCACCTTTGACGGACGTATTGCCTAGGGACTTATAGACGCTCAGAGGGAGATCGGGTATCATGCCCAGGGTGATCGCCGAACGGGGATCGATGTAGGCTCCGAAGGTGCCCGAGATATAAAACTTTTCGATATCAGAAAAAGAGATTGGCACCATTCGGGCAATGGTGGTCAAAATAGTATACATGGCCGCCTTTGATCGGATGAGGGAATCAATGTCCGGCTGGCTCAGGGTAAGGTCCTTCCCGGTGGCCGATTCCCGGGAAGAGGCCACCACATAGAGTTCGGTGCCGTCAGTCTCGCGCAGGCGGTCCCTGCACCTTTCGGCAACAAGTTTACCCCTGAGGTCAATCATCCCGGCAAGAAATAGCTGGGCGACCAGGTCGATCAACCCGGAACCGCAGATACCCACGGGTCGGCCGTTCCCGATGGTCCGAATATGGACCTCTCCGGAAACAGGATCGATTTTCACCCTGTCTATGGCGCCCGGACCCGCCATCATGCCCATCTTGGCCACTCCCCCTTCCAGCGCAGGTCCAGCCGCTCCCGCACAGCCCATGATCCACTCACGGTTTCCGAGAACGACTTCGGCGTTGGTTCCCACGTCTACGAGCATGGAGATTTCTTTCCGCTGCGTTATTCCCGAAGCCAGGATTCCGGCGACCAAGTCGCCGCCGAAATAACTCCCCACATTTGGAAACACCAAGACCGGAGCCCGGGGATGGATTGCAAGACCAAGTTCCTCGGCCCTGAGTATACCCGGTTTGTTCACAACCGGAATGTAGGGCTCACGGCAAATCCAGTAGGGATCCAGCCCGAGAAAAAAATGGGTCATGGTGGTATTCCCTGCCACGGACATGCCCACAATGGCATCCTTTGTCTTCCTGAGCCTCCCGGACAATCGATCAATTCCCCGGTTGATCTCTTCAATGAGCATCTCCCGCAGCCTTTGAAGCCCTCCTTCCTGCGCGGCGAACTGGATGCGTGAGAGAATGTCCGGACCGACCTCAATCTGGGGATTCTCAAAAGACATCTCGGCCAGGGTTTCCCTCCCCGAAAGATCCTGCAGTTGGAGCACAACCGTTGACGTACCCAGGTCGAGGGCAAGCCCAAAGAGCCGCTTGTCTCCCGAGGCCGGGAGGATATCCATGACATGCCACCTCTTTCCCGTCTCAAATACAAGGGCATCGACCTGGTAATGGTTTTCTCTTAACCGTGAGGTCAAGCAATTGAGCAGGGAGAAATCGATGATGACATCCCGGTGGTGAAGCGCCTTTTTCAGGCCCTTTGTCAGGCGTTCCGCATCAGCGGTATTGTCCTTCAGACTGGGCGGAATCAGATCGACCCGCACACGCATGATCCATGAATCTTGATCTTCTTGTGCTTTCTTCGGTAGCCCTTTCCCTTTCGATCGAGGCATGTTCCTTCCTTTCCTTGCGCTGCGAACAAACTCCTGACGAGGTGCGTCAAGGTTCCAAGTTTGCAAGAAAATATTACTCCCCGACATAGAAGTCAATCCGTGTGTCTTTCCCTTCAAAAAGAACTTTCAATGCCCGCCGCTTTGTGGCAAAGTGGGTCCATTCCGAAATTTTCGAACACACTACCTAACCCTATCCTGTTGTAAAAGCACATTATTTGTATTGGTTTGGCCTTTAAAAAAAATGAAGGTCCTTGGCCATGGCAATCTCTTTTCAATAACAGGGCACGACCGGGAAGATCGATAGCCAAATACATTCCAAAAAATTACATATTTAAGCCTATTTAAATAAGATACAAAACAAATCATTTCAATCCAGGAAGAAAGACGGCTTGATCAAGGAGGCACCGTGATAAGGTGGGGGAAATTACAAAAGGGTTTGACCTGCTGTTTTATCATTCTACTCTTCGCCTGCACCCAAGAGGAACCGATCCAGAGGATTGACCTGAACAAGAGGGAAGAGGTGCGGATCAAGGAGGAAAAAAACATCATCACCTATGCCTACCTGCCTCAATATTCCCATCGCCTCTCCTACCAGCGCCACTTCATGCTGCTGGACTTCCTTCACCAAGAAACAGGGCTCAATATCAAACAGATTTTCCCGGACACCTTTGATGAACATATGAAAATGGTCGGCCAGGGCAAGATCGACATCTCCTACACCAATCCCTTCATTTATATGAAGATTGCCCGTCGCTACGGCGCAAGGGCCTTTGCCCGGACCGTTGAAACATACGGCCATGAAAATTTCAGGGGCCAGATCATCTGCCGGACCGATAATCGGGCCATTCAAAGCATTGCGGATTGCAGGGGGAAGCGTTGGATTGCGGTCGATTCCACTTCCGCCGGTGGCTATCTGTATCCCCTGGGGCTCTTCATGGCCCACGGGCTTCGTGAGGAGGATTTCAGGGAAATTGCCTTTGCGCCCGGGCCGGGAGGCAAGCAGGAAAAGGTAGTTCTTGCCGTCTACGCCGGGAAATATGATTTGGGCAGCATTCGAGAGGGCTCCCTGGCCGTCGTCTCCGACAAGATAGATATCTCAAAGATCAGGGTCCTTGCCAGCACCCCCTGGTATCCGGGCTGGCTCTTTTCGGCAAGAGCCGATTTGTCCGACCAAATTGTGGACAACATCAGAAAAGCCTTCATGAAACTCGACTATCAACAGGGCGACCATTACCGGATCCTCCGTCAGGCCGGCATTACCGGCATCATTCCTTCCGAAGACAAGGACTACGATCCGGTCAGGACCTTGGCCGCACAACTGGGCATTGACCAGGATTAAGAGGATCTCTTTCATGAAACTGGGATTTCGCACAAAAATTTACCTGGGAACCCTCTCCCTGGTGCTCGTCATGGGGATTGTCATCCTCCTCGTGGTCACGGAGATCATGAAAGAATCCCTGCAGGAAGAAAGCCGGAACCGGGGAATCTCCATAGGTCTCAACCTCGCTGCCAGGGCGGAAGAACCCATTCTGGCCATGGAC
>CAYNYM010000396.1:0-3995 GCA_964401325.1 uncultured Desulfobacteraceae bacterium
CGTTCTGTTGGCTGAGCAGAATGTTGCCGTGGCATTAAATCTCAGTACTCGCGGCTATGTCATTGATAACGGAATGATTCGTTATCATGGGAGCATCGGGGATTTGCGAGAGAACGAGGAGATCAGGCAGAAATATCTCTGTGTTTGATTCGCAGCCCTCAGCCTGCATTCAGGAACCGTCCCACGACAGGGCGAGAGAAATCCATTCCGTGCAGCCGAATCCGGCTTCACAAGGCGAACAGACGTCTTCCCGGGCACCACGATCCCTTTTGTAATCCTGAAGGACCTGATGAGAATGAAGGGTTAAAGCGCAAAGTCTTTCAGACCGCATCGGGATGGGGCAAAATAGGCCGACCTGCAGTGCCAAGCTCTCCTTTACAATAGGGTTAAACACTGATAATTCTTCATGGACGCAATGCCTGGTCCTCTGGACCGGGATTCCTTGCTGTGAGGCCCGTTGAAGGGAGGATAAGAAGATAGACAGGAAGAACCATAAGACCGGGGATGTGATCCCCGGATTCCATGGGGTGATGACGGCCCTGAAAATCGGCAGCCCCGGAATCCAGGCCCTTTGGATCGTCAAGGGGAAGGGGAGTGAAAGGGCACGGGAAATTCTGGCAATCGTGGAGGAAAAGGGAATCCCGGTGCTTTATAAAGATCGGGCGGAACTTGATCGTCTCATTCCCGGAAAGGCACATCAGGGTATTGTGGCCATTGCGGAGAGGTTCGAGTATTCGGATCTGGACGGCATTATTTCAAAGGCTGCGAAAACCCCGGGTCACGGTCTCCTCATTATTGCCGACCATATTACGGATGAGGGCAATCTGGGGGCCATTATTCGAACGGCCGCATTTTTCGGGGCACATGGTCTTGTCCTGCCCAGGGATCGGTCGGCAAAGGTTACGGGAACGGTGTTGAAAAGATCCGTCGGGGCCTATGTGCATTTGCCCGTGGTTCAGGTGGTAAACTTGGGAAGGGCCCTTGATGAACTGAACAAAAGAGGCTTCTGGATTATCGGGACTGCCGGAGAAGAAACCGAGTCCATTTATCGGTTCGACTGGAACCGGGATCTTGCCCTGGTTCTGGGGCGGGAGGATCGCGGACTGACCCGGTCCTCAAGAGAAAGATGCCACGCGCTGGTCAGTATCCCGGGTACAGGGCATGTGAATTCTCTAAACGTATCTGTGGCCTGCGGCATCGTGCTTTCCGAAATTGCCCGTCAAAGGGGGGGGCGGGAAATCCAAAAGGTGTGACCTGACTTATGAAAGATCCAAAGATTGCCCTTCGTTAATGTTCCGGCTCGGACGCCGGGAAGGGAAAAGCCTCCAGAGCCCTGACAGCCACAAGGGATGTAATCAGGGCACAGACGGGCAGACCGACGACATTGGTGTAGGAACCGGAGATGGATTCTATCAGAAAGCCCCCTATCCCCTGAATAGCGTAACTCCCGGCTTTTCCGAAGGGCTCAGCAGTGTCGAGATACGCCTCGATCTCCTGCGGGTTCAGGTGCTTCATGCGCACGAGCGTTGTCACCGCCTCCATGTGGGCCACGCGGGAAGCGGGGTTCAGGATGCAGAAGCCGGTGATGACCCGGTGTTCCTTGCCTCCAAGGCTTGAGAGCATGGATCGAGCCTCTTCGCGATCTGCAGGTTTCCCGAGAATATTTTTACCCAGAACCACCATGGTGTCCGCACCCAGAATCCAATGGCCGGCGGCCTGATCAGAGACCGTCACGGCCTTTTTTTTGGCGAGAAGACAGGCCGTGGATTCGGGATCTTGCGTGCTCACCTGATTCTCGTCAAAGTCACTGGTGAGAATACGAAAGGGGAATTTCATCTGCTTCAGGAGCCTTTTCCTCCTGGGGGATGAAGAGGCCAGTACAAGCGGATATGCCGGACTGATCGTTTTAAAATTCATGGTTCGACCGGGAGTTTGAAAAGTCTTATGGTGTTTTGGAAAGTCTGGAGGGCCACCTCTTTGGTGTCCATTGCCCTGAGGCGCGCGATTTCCTTCACCGTATGGGCCACAAAGGCGGATTCATTGCGCTCGCCCCTATGGGGGACCGGCGTCAGAAAAGGCGCGTCGGTTTCTACAAGCATGCGATCAAGGGGTATTCGTGAGGCAACGTCCTTGACCTGGTGGGCATTTTTGAAGGTAACCGTTCCGGGAATCGAGAGGTGAAACCCCATTTCGATAAAGGTCATGGCCAGATCATAGTTGCCGGAGAAACAGTGGATGACTCCTCTGTAACTATGGTTGTCTCGGGCTTTCAGGATATCGAGGACCTCGTTGTGGGCATCCCGGTCATGGATGACCATGGGCAGGCCGACATCCTCCGCCAGGTCGATTTGTCTCTTAAATGCTTCAATCTGTTTATCGGGGGGGGAGTGACGGTGAAAAAAATCCAGTCCGATTTCTCCCCAGGCCACAACCTTTGCTTTTGATCCGAGTCGGAGTAATTCTTTTTCTTCTCTCTTTCCCATTTTATCGGCATTATGGGGATGATACCCAACCGTGGCAAAAATAAAATCGTATTTTTCACTCAGATCCACGGCCGAAAGAGAAGATCGGAGGTCGATCCCCACGGTGATGATTTGCGAGATGCCCTCTCTAAGAGCCCTTTCCAGAACTTGTCCCCGATCCTTTTCGAAATTCGACATGTCAAGATGTGCATGGCTGTCTATGATTTTCAT
Organism: uncultured Desulfobacteraceae bacterium; assembly: GCA_964401325.1. GTDB lineage: Bacteria > Desulfobacterota > DSM-4660 > Desulfatiglandales > HGW-15 > CAYNYM01. The sequence continues at coordinate 2,694 of CAYNYM010000396.1, forward strand.
ATCATTTTATCTTTTCTCTGAAATCTTCATTAAATAAATGAGTTGAAAAATTTTTCAAAAGCAGTAGAATGACATTCCTGGTGTTTATGCAATGATAGGGATAAACTATTCGCAGCAACACAAGGAGGATAAAAGTACGAATCATGTTTGCATCTGCTCCCTCCAAGACGACTCTCAGTCCAGGAGAAGAATCTCTTAAAGAAGAACTGCGATTCCAGAAGAGAATCAATGCCATCACCCACAGAATCCATTCGGCCGGTGACACCCATGATATTCTTGTCAATCTTCAGGGCGAAATTCTGAGTCTTTTTGATGCCGATCGAATAACCGTCTATGTGGTGGACGGCATCAGAAAGCAGATCGTGTCACGGTTCAAAACCGGGAACGAAATCAACGAAATTCGTGTCCCCATTGACAATAAAAGCATTGGGGGCTGCTGCGCCGCTTCCGGAAAAGTCATTAATGTGACCAATGCCTATGATGATCATGAAATCCGGGCCTTGAATCCCGGCCTCAGTTTCAACCCGAACTATGACTTGAAAACGGGTTATAAAACAATACAGGTTCTGGCCGTCCCTATCTCATACGGGAAGTATCTCCTCGGTGTGATCCAGCTCATTAACAAAAAGAACGGGAAACGTTTCACCTCAGAGGATGAGAGAACCGCAGCAGAGATCGCCAAGGTCCTCGGCATTGCCATTTTCAAGAACCAGAAGCTGGTTCAGAAGCGAAAACCCTCAAAATATGACGAGCTCATCAGGCACAATATCCTCAGTTCCAAAGACCTGGAGCAGGCCATGGCGGTGGCACGAAAGGCCGATAAGCCGATAGAGGCCGTGCTCATGAGTGACTTCCATGTCTCGAAGGAGGATATCGGCAGGTCTCTCGCAGCCTATTTCAAGACGACGTTCGTCCCATATGACGAAAAAATGTTTATTCCGGGGCAACTCCTCAAAGGGCTCAAGCCGGGATTCCTGCAGAAAAATGTCTTTGTACCCCTTTCTCAGTCGGGTGACAAGATCATTGTCACCATGGAAAACCCGGAATATCTTCCCGGCAGGGATACGATCCGAAGGTTGATGCCTGGAAAAAAATTTGAATTCCGTGTATCCCTCAGAGACGATGTCTATAAAATGATCGATCTTTTCTTCGACGTCAAGAGGTCATCGCTCTTGGGGGGCCCAAACAGTATTGAAGATCTGTTGGGGCGGTGCAAGCCCGCTGAAGACGAAGAGGAAGACGAAATTGAGAGGGTGACCGAAGAGGACGGGGCCATTGTTCAGCTCGTCAACAAGATGATCA
>CAYNYM010000397.1:0-3993 GCA_964401325.1 uncultured Desulfobacteraceae bacterium
GGCCCGTGAGGATATTTTTGATGTAATGGGCCACCCCGGCCACGGTCTCGCCGATTGCCGCCATGCGAGCCGACTGCTCTTTTTCCCTCTGGAGCCGATGGATCTCCCTCAGGTCCTGAATAAAGGCGACACTTCCGACCTCCCTGCCTTTTTCATAAAGGAGGGTCCCTGCGAATCTGATGGGAATCGGTTCGCAAAACTTGCTGGTGACCTCGAGCTCCATGTTGACGATCTTTCCCTCAGGGCCGCACTGGTCGCTGTAGTAGGTGTCACTTAGAAGTCTGGCCGTTTCCCTGGAAAAGATCTCCTTGTAACTGCGCTTTCCGATGACCTCTTCCGCAGGGTACCCCAGGATATCCGAGGCGGACTGGTTAAAGATGACGAATTTTCCCTCCGGATCTGTGGCGATGACGCCGTCGATGCAATTCTGGATCAGGTTCTTTTCAAAGGCCTCGCGTTTCTTGATCTCCTGTATCATCATGATCCTGTCGGTAATATCAAAATAGGAGACGATAGCCCCCTGAATCTCCCCCTTTTCGTCTTTTATAGGGGCGGCGTTCAGGTGAATATGGGTCCCGTTTTCGCCAATTTGGGAAAAGAAATGTTCCGATTCGTAGGCATCTTCCACGATGGTGGATTTTCTGAGTCCAATGCGCTCATCGAGCTTTTTCATCCGCTCATAATCCCCGTCGATAATCAGATCGGCCAGTAGAGGGATTTTCCGTTTGTACCAGGGTTTCCACTGCCAGTCGGTCCCGACTGTTTCTTCGCTGCTGTAGCCGGTAAGGTTGGCGCAGGCCTTGTTCCAGTAGGCGACCTTATGGTTTTTGTCGATGACGAACATGGGCGTCGGAGAACCGTGAATAATGCCTTCTGCAATTTCTTTTTGGCGGACAGCCTCTTTTTTTGCCGCCTTCAGCTCACGGGTCCGTTCCTCGACCTCTTTTTCCATCTTTTCGGAATACACCCTTTGGGCCTCTTCTTGCTTTTTCCTGAACTGTATTTCTCTGTCAATCACCAGATAAACAAGGTCCCAGAAAAGCCCGGCAATGGTGTGATCCATAAACTTGACGTGTTGTGGCTTTTCTTTTTGAATCGCCGAAATAATTTTCGGATTGCCGGTAAGTTCGAGTATAAGGGTTAGATCTTTAATGGAAAAGAGATCACGATAATCATTGGTGGTGAAGATACCCAGTTCACGGGCACGATTTATTCCGAGGGCCTCGGGGTTGATGTCCGCCACACCCATGAGATTCAGGGGCAGACGGCCCAGGTTTTCGGTTGCAAGCCTGTCCATGAAAGCGGCGCACCCGGCCCCGCCCCCGACAATGGCCATGTTGAGGGTTTCCATATCTACTCAAGAACCTCCTTGATGAGCGCGATAAGTCTTGCAGAATCAATGGGCTTTTCAATATAGCCGTCGGGGCGGAAGGGTCCGGTCTCGGCCGCCTTGTTTGCGCCCCTCTTGAGGAGGGACTCCAAATCAATGCCGGTCTCTCCGGAAATCCCGGTCACCATGATGACGGGAATTTCTTTGAGTTTCTCGTGCTCCTTCATATCCGAGAGCAGCGAGATGCCGCTCTTGTGGGGCATCATCAGATCGAGGAGAACGAGATCGGGATGTTCCCTGTTAATCGATTTCCAACCTTCCACGCCGTTTGACGCACTCAGTGTTTGGTACCCATGATCCTGCAAAAGGGTGGACAAAAAGAGGACCACAAAAGGGTCATCCTCCACAATAAGAATTCGTTTGGCCATCTTTAATGACTCCACAAAAAAACCTGGAAACAATTTTAGTGGGATTCTCCCTGGATTTATAGCCAGGACACCGGGGAGAGTCAACCCAAACCCGTATTTTGAAGGGGCGGAAATTACCCCAATTGACAATTCATTGGAAAGTCAAGGAGATGCTGTGGTATGGAATATTGCAAAGATCGGCCCTTGCCGTAAGGCATTGCCGGACCTGAGAAGGCCGTCCCTTTGCCGGGGGAAAAGTACCGGAAGGAAAACTGAAATGAGGGGTTATTATGAAAGTGACCATCATCTATGACAACGAAAAATGGCAGCAGGATCTGACGGCGGATTGGGGATTCGCCTGCCTGGTGGAAACTCATGGGAGACGTATTCTCTTTGATACAGGGGCCAGTGGTCCAATCCTATTGGGTAATATGGAAAAAATCGGGATGGATCCGGAAATTGTGGACGAGGTCTTTATCTCGCACGCCCACTTCGACCACACGGGCGGACTTTTTGATTTCCTGAGCGTCCACAACACACGGGTATACATGCCGGCCAGCATTTTGGTCCCGGAATTTCAGGGGGAGTTCGTGACCGTCCAGGATCCTTTGGAGATCCATGAAAATATTTTTTCTACCGGAGAGTTGGACCGGATTGAACAGTCTCTCGTGGTTGAAATAAAAGACGGCCTGGCGGTCATTGTGGGTTGCTCCCATCCAGGCGTTGGGGCCATTTTGAGACGGGCGTCGCGATGGGGCAACGTGAAGGCCCTCATCGGGGGTTTTCACGGTTTCAAGGAATTTCACCTTCTGGAGGATCTGGATGTCCTTTGCCCCACCCATTGTTCCCAGTATAAGACCAGGATAAAGACGCTTTTTCCTGTCACAACCATTCAAGGCGGAGCCGGGAGGGTGATCGAAATCGAGGAATAAGATGTTCGTACGTCCTTGGCTGGGGGGAAATGCTTTCATGTTGACAAGGTTTGTTTCGACCTTAAATTGAACATGCATAAATTATCCAAAAGGGCACTGAGTCTTTTCAGTGTCCAAGGCCATAACCATGGCCCTGTCGGTAACGGAGTTTGGGACCCTGATAAGGGCCGCAAGAAAAGTCACAGGAGGTTACAGGACACCGGAATGAAAGAGCCTCTCAAAAACCAGACGCAAATTATTCTGGACAGCATCGCTGACGGCGTCTTCACAGTGGATTCCGATTTCAAGATCACATCCTTTAACGTGGCGGCTGAAAACATTACCGGCATCAGAAAGGAAGACGCCATCGGTCGCCATTGCTGGGAGGTGTTCAGGGCCAGTATCTGCGAAAAACGGTGTTCCCTCAAAGGCACGATGAAGACAGGGCGACCCATTTTGAATCAACCCATTTTTATCGTCAACCTGGAAGGAGATCGAGTTCCCATCAGTATCTCCACCGCTCTTCTAAAGGATGAAAGGGGCGAGGTGATCGGTGGGGTGGAATCATTTCGTGATTTGAGTGTGGTTGAAGAATTGCGCAAGGAATTGGCCGGACGCCATTCCTTTTTGGATATTATAAGTAAAAACAATGAAATGCAACGTCTTTTCAGGATGCTTGAGCAGGTATCGGAAAGCGAGTCCACCATCCTTCTCGAAGGAGAGAGCGGAACGGGAAAGGGGCTTTTCGCCAAGGCGATTCACTCCCTCAGTGTCAGAAAAAAGGGTCCCTTTGTTGTCGTAAACTGCGGATCTCTACCGGACACCCTGCTTGAATCGGAGCTCTTCGGTTATGAAAAGGGTGCCCACAGTACGGCCTTCAAGGATAAACCCGGGCGCTTGGCCCTTGCAGAAGGCGGTACCCTGTTTCTGGATGAAATCGGGGATATCTCCCCAGCCCTTCAAATAGGGTTGCTTCGTGTGCTCCAGGACAGGGTCTATGAGCCGCTCGGCGGTATCACATCTCATAAGGCGAACGTCCGTATCGTGGCGGCTACCAACAAGAACCTTGCGGACCTGGTCGAGAAGGGGTCTTTCCGACAGGATCTTTATTACAGGATCAATGTGGTCAGACTCGTGCTCCCCCCCCTGAGGGAACGGAGAGAAGATATTCCCCTTCTCTTGGATTATTTCATACGAAAATTCAATCGCTTGAGCGGAAAGGAGGTCACCGGGATCTTGCCGGATGTCCTCCCTGTGCTAATGTCCCATGATTTTCCGGGCAACATCCGCGAACTGGAAAATATCATCGAATATGCCACCGTTGTCTGCAAAAATGGCCTGATCG
>CAYNYM010000398.1:0-3984 GCA_964401325.1 uncultured Desulfobacteraceae bacterium
CGGCCGGGGTGGGGCGGGCCCTGAAGCATTATGGGTATGAAAGGGCGGTCATCCTGGTCTCCACCAGAGGCCATTATTCCATCAAGAAGTCCGCAAACATCCTTGGGATCGGCGAGGAGAACGTCTTGGCCGTTCCCGTGGATGACTGTAACCGCGTGGACCTGAGAAGTCTGCGGCGTAAAATTCGCTATCTCAAGGCCAAGAGGGAACGCACTAAAATTATAGCCATTGTCGGAATCGCAGGGACGACGGAAACTGGCAATGTGGATGATCTCCAGAAATTGGGCGCGATAGCCCGGCAGATCGGCGCCCATTTTCATGTGGATGCCTGCTGGGGAGGTTCAGCACTCTTGGTAGACGATTATCGTCCCATGTTCAAGGGCATAGAGCGGGCGGATTCGGTCACCATTGACGCCCATAAGCTCTTGTACTGTCCCATGACCATCGGCGTTGTGCTGTTCAGGAGCGAGAAGGACCTCAACCTTTTGCGCCAGAGTTCCCATTATGTGATTCGAAGAAATTCGGTGGATATGGGTCGCTTTACTCTCGAAGGATCCCGCCCGTTCGCCAGTCTCAAGCCTTGGGCCGCCTTGAAGATCATTGGGAGAGAAGGGTACGGGCTTCTCTTAAAGAGCGCCAGGGAGAACACCGACTCATTGAAAGAGATCCTCGACGGGTGCGGTCATTTCGAAACCCTCAACAAACCGGAACTCTTTATTTTGAACTATCGCTTCATTCCCAGAATCGTCCAGGACCAGCTCCATGAGTGGTGGGCCGAGCGAAAGTTGGTTGATGACAAGAAGGCGGTCAGGGAGGTGGACAAAAATATCCGAAAAGTCAATCACCTCATCAATGCCTTTAACATCAAACTCCACAAAGCCCTGAGAATGGATGACACGACCTTTGTATCAAGAACGACTCTTGAATCCACCCGATACCGCCCCCAGAACATCGTGGTTCTTCGGGCCGTGCTTATCAATCCCCTGACCAACAGGGCTATTCTTGAGGAAATCGTCGACACACAGAATCGGATCGGCCTTGAGATGTGGGCCGAGTTCGAGCCCGCCTACAATCGCATCCTGGAGGGCAGCCCCACAGATGTCGGTCGACTGCGGAGGGCCGTGGGTGCGAAGACCCCTTAAATGCGGTATCCACTTCCTATGCCAGGGGGAGGTCCTTTTGAAAAGGGATTGATATGACCCAAAGCTTAATGCGTTTCAAAAAGCTAAAGGGTTACTCTTTTTTCAGGGTGGAAAGGGCGGGTTCAACCACTTGGGGATCGAACTGGGAGCCGCTGTTTTTGTGCAGTTCTTTGAGGCAGAGGGAGAAGGGAAGGGCCTCTCGGTAGGCCCGGTCTGAACTCATGGCGTCAAAGGCATCGGCCACTGCAAGAATTCGCGCGAGTCTCGGGATTTGCTCCTGTGCGATGCCGTCCGGATAACCCCGTCCGTCCCACCTTTCATGATGGTGCTTGATAATGGCGAGCTCTTCCGGGTCCAGGCCGAGGGGGGCGACGATATTGACGCCGATGTTCGGATGGGCCTTGATATGATCAAATTCTTCGGGGGTCAACCGTCCGGGCTTGTTCAGGATATTGTCTTTGATCCCGATCTTGCCTATGTCATGAAGCGGGCCGCTTGTTTCGATCCGGTGCAGATCATTGGGACCGCAACCCATGGTTTGAGCTATCTTCAATGCATATTCGGTCACCCTGCTGGAGTGCTGCTGGGTGTATGGATCCTTTGCCTCGATAGCACTGACCAGGGTCATTAGAGACGCGATAAAGCTCTGTTTCAGATTATCGTAAAGGGCCATGTTTTCTATATTTAGGGCCGCCTTTTCCGCCAGGAACTTGAGGACGAATTCATCCTCATTGTCAAAGGGTTTTTCGCCTTCCTTTGCCCCGACAAAGAGAACGCCGAAGGGTTCGTTTCTAATATTGAAAGGGGCCGCCATCACGGCGTGGCGGCGAAATGATCGATCCAGGAAAATTTCTTCCCCGCTCATCGGTCCGAAGTAGTCCTCGATGAAAGAGCTTTCCAGGACCGTGCGGCCCGCCGGGTCCCTTGCGAATTTGGCCCGGGTGCCCGGACTCATGTCTTCGAACCCCTGCTGGGCCAGTGTGAGCAGGTGAGAATTTTTCTGGTCGTATATAAGAAAACAAGCCTTTCGGGCATTGCATGATTCAATGGCCTTGGTGATGACATAGCGGTAGAGATTTTCTGATCGGTTGATTTTGGACAGTGAGTCGACAATATGATAGAGGATCGTCTGCAACCCGATTCTTCTTTCCAGTTGGTTGTTCAATTCCTCGACCTCTTTCTTCTTTTCCAGTTCCTGATGGAGTTCCCAATTCTTTTCCATCAATAAATGAAGCCTCTGAATTCTCTCCATTGACAGCTTCACGTCTTCGAAACGGAACGGCTTTACAAGAAAGTCGGAGGCGCCGTTGTGCATGGCGTCGATGACGACCTCCATGGTGGGATAGCCCGTCATGAGAATAACGGTTGTAAGTCTTTGGGATGCAGAGATTTCTTTAAGGACCTCGATCCCGTTCAGTTCGGGCATCATCAGGTCGAGAAAGACATAGTCGTAATGGGTTCGGCCGATCTTTTCCAGGGCCACCAAACCATTATGCCCGGTTTCAATGTGTCTGATTCCAAGGTGTTGGAGATAAAACTGCAGGGTCTCACAGATGATTGGCTCATCATCGGCCACGAGAACCTGGAGGAATTCGAGCTCGGTTGACGCTAGTATTGAAGCTTCTTGAACAGTTTCGATTTGCAAAGTCTGAATTCCTCTTCTGTTAGAAACCCCCTATCTCTGAGGGCCGATATACGCTCCAGGTCGGACAAAAGGGGTGTACCGATGCCAGGTCTGTTTTCCTGGTAGTAGTGGGAGAGCATGCTTCCGGCAATGAACGGTCCGGTATCCTTTATATGTTTCTTGCTCCCGGATTCTTTACGCTCGCCAGGGTCATTTGCTCCCATGAGTTGTTTTACCATGTGGAGTTGATTGTAGGCCTCCTGCAGTTCCGCAAGGAGCCTTTGATTTTCTCTGACGAGATGAATCCGTTCCTGGGCATTGTTCACAACGATTTTGATCTCTTCCAGTTTGAAGGGCTTGGTAATGTAGTCGTAGGCCCCGTCTCGGATGGCCTGAACGGCGGATTCAATGGACGCAAAGCCTGTGATCAGGATCACGAGAATATCCGGGTAGAGTTTTCTGGCCTCCTTCAAGACCTCGAGTCCCGTGGCGCCGGGCATCATCAAATCGGTGATCAGCAGGTCAAATTTCTCTTGGCGGCATTTTTCGATGGCGTCCAGCCCGTTGTTACAGGCCGTCACATCATGGTTGTCTTCAACCAGAAGGCTCGTCAACACGGACAGGAGTTTTCTGTCGTCATCGACGATGAGGGACTTTAATGGCATGAGTTCAAAAACCTCTGGGGGGATCCTGTTCTCGGTGGGGCATCAGACGTTTTCATTAAAAAGGACCCCGGTCATTTCTTCCATTTTGGCGGCCAGGTTCAGCATTTTTTCCGCGGGAATTTCCCTCAAGACCTTGCCGTCTTCCTTGGAGATGACCTTCACCATGATATTTCCCGTGGCCTCGTGGACCTGAATCTTGAGGTCTCGTTGGGTCGATTTTACATACTGATCCAGGGCCTGGGCAATATTCTCAATCTTTGACCGTGTGTCCTCCCGGACCTCGTGAGGATCTTGCTGGGGTTTTTTCTCAAGTTCCTTATGAATTTTTGCAGCCTTTTCCCGACCCGGATCCATAATCTCCGGGGCAAGGCTCGAAACGGATTCCGGAGGCTTTATCTCGCCTGATTTGACTGGACTGATTGCTTCCATATCGTCCCCTCCTTGGTTTCCCTCGACAACCACGCACGGTTCATCCATGAACGGGGCGGGCCTGGCCCCCTATCGGGCCATGAAGTGCATACCGATGGGCAGATCGGTTGGTTTAGAAGTTTGT
>CAYNYM010000399.1:0-1656 GCA_964401325.1 uncultured Desulfobacteraceae bacterium
GATGGACGCGTATTGTCCGGTGCGCAGGCCAAGGAACTGGGCCTGGTCGATGTTCTGGGCAACTTTACGGATGCCGTTGAACTGGCCAAGAAAATGACCGGTATGGAGGGAGAAGTTACGCTTGTTTATCCCAAAAAGACGCGTTCAAGATTATGGGACTTGTTCTTGGAGAATACTTCCAAGGCTTTTCAAGGGGCTGTCAAAGGAATCTTAGATACCCGAATTGAATACAGATGGCCCGGATTTTCCCATTAGCGGTGTCATCTTACAAAAAACTGCTCACATCCCCCTTTCCAACACGAATGACTTCCGGAATATCCCCGATGAGGGACACCACACTGGAAGGATTCGGGAAAACCCCACCCCCATCGACCACCGCCTGGAGATTGCGGCCATAGGCCTCCTGAATGGCAAAGGGATCATCGTATCCCGCACTCGTGCTTATAATAGGTCGGCCGAAGGTTCCCACGATGTCCAGACAGATTTTATTGTCGGGCACGCGGATACCGACCGTTTTTCTCTTCGTCAGCACAATCTTGGGTACGAGCTTCGTGGCTTCCAGGATAAAGGTATAGGGGCCGGGAAGGTATTTTTTCATGGTCTTATAGGCATAGTTGGTGACTTGGGCGTAGCGGCTTATTTCCTTGAGGCTGTCGCATATAAAGGAGAAGGGTTGTTTCATGGGGCGATTTTTCAGCCGGTGGATAAGCTGTATCCCCTTTTTGTTCAACAGATCACACCCTATGCCGTAAAAGGTATCCGTGGGATAGGCGATCAGGCCGCCCTGGTCCAGGACCTCGCAAACCCGGGTGATCAGACGCATCTGTGGATTATCTGGATTAATGGTAACTAACATGATGCTATCATATATTCTTAAAAGACCACTTCTGTCAATCTCTTCAGGAATAAGGCGGTGTTTATGGCCCTAGGTTTACTCTTGACGGTGTTCGCTCTCCTGTTCGGTCTCGTGATAGGCAGTTTTCTCAATGTGTGCATCTATCGTCTTCCCCGACAGGAATCCATTATACACCCTCCTTCCACGTGTCCGCAATGCGGAAAACGGATCAATTTCTATGATAACATCCCTCTGGTCAGTTATTTTCTGCTTTTGGGAAAATGTCGATCTTGCCACCATCCGATATCCATTCGCTACCCTGTTGTGGAACTCATCACCGGTCTGCTGAGCACCGCCCTTTTTATCAAATACGGTTTGCATCCCCAATATGCCGCTTATCTGGTGTTTTCGGCCTCCCTCGTGGTCGTCAGTTTCATCGATCTTGACCATCAAATCATTCCCGATGTCATTTCTCTGCCGGGAATTGTCTTGGGGGCGGGCCTGTCCGTTTTGAAATGGACGGGTATTACTTGGCTGGAATCCCTCGTTGGGCTGGTTGCGGGCGGGGGAGTGCTTTTCGTTGTGGCCTTTGTCTTTGAACGGCTTACAGGAAAAGAAGGCATGGGATTCGGCGATGTGAAACTACTGGCCATGATCGGTGCGTGGATGGGGTGGAGGTCTCTTCCCTTTATCATCCTGATTTCGTCCGTCGCCGGAATTTTTATCGGTGGGGGGGCGCTTTTGCTTTCCGGTCGCGGATATCGTGCCCGGATTCCTTTCGGCCCCTTTCTTGCGCTGGGCGCCTTGATCTATTCCTTTTT
>CAYNYM010000399.1:1666-3983 GCA_964401325.1 uncultured Desulfobacteraceae bacterium
GCCTCATAAGCCCCATATGATCAATTATTACTATTGTGTATAGGTCAGGATCATTTTCTTTATATCCTATGATTTTGGGCTTCTTATTACCCTCAGAATCGACATAATAATCTTTAATAAACTCACCATTATCTAAACCGGATTCCTTTCGGCCCCTTTCTTGCGCTGGGCGCCTTGATCTATTCCTTTTTCGGAAACGATCTGGTCTCGTGGTACTACCGGATGTTGGTCTGAGGAGATGTGTTGAGAATACCTCTATACAGCCTGAGGACAGGTATCCTCGCGGAGTTGATTTTCCTGATTGTCGCGGCTATGCTTCTCATCAACGTGGTTATGGTGAAGTTTGCGGAAAGGGACCTCATCGAGGCCAGAATTCAGGCATCCCGGTTTTTCGTTCATGCCATTGAAAAGCAGTTCGGGCTGCTCCTGTCTCAAAAAGGGGATCCGGAGTCGGCGATTTCAAATTCCCATTTCATCCGGAGTGTCGAAGCGCTCATTGCCGACGGCGGGCTCTGTGATGTCCTGCTCATCGATTCGAAAGGAAAATCAGTTGCTGCATACGGCGAATTCCGGGTATCCAACGGAGACGCCTCCGTCTCGGCCCTCGAGGCGCTGAGAATGAAATCCGAATCCGTCTCCTTCAGGGGAAAGACCTGGGGCGTGTTATGGCTCGAATACAGGGAATTGCGTTTGTCTGCTCCCCTTTTTTACAAAAATCGGGTCGTGGGGGCCAGTCACCTGAGCGTGAGTCTCATGCCCATCTACCAGCGTCTTCGAAAATCTCAGAAGATCATCTTCATGTATATCCTCCTCGATGCGCTGGTCCTCGTTGTGGTTGGCATCTCTCTTTTGTCCAGGATCGTCGTTAAACCTATCAAAAGCCTTCTCAATCTCACATCCGAATACACGGAAGGGGACTTGGTGCCTTCCGTCGAGGCGGCAAGCAGCAATGAAATCGGTGAGCTGTCTCGTTCTCTAAACAATATGCTAAGGCGCCTTGAACAGAACAAAAAAGAATTGAAAGGCAATGTCCTTTCTCTTGAGAAGGCCAACCGGGAACTGCAACAGGCCCAGGATGAAATTATCAGATCGGAGAAATTCGCCTCCGTTGGGCGTCTTGCCGCAGGGATAGCCCATGAAATCGGAAACCCCATCGGCATTGTCCTGGGCTATCTTGAACTCCTCACCAAGAATAATGTGACGGAAGAAGAGAGAAAAGATTTTCTGGTCCGCATCGAAGATGAGATCACAAGAATCAACAGGATTATTCGACAGCTTCTGGATTTTTCCAGGCCCTCCGGGGGGGTCAGGGAGCCGGTGTCGGTTCATGGCATTCTTTTCGAAACCCTCAACATCCTGAACCCTCAGCCCATGATGGAGGACATTGAGATAGATGTGGAGACCGGTGCGATTCGGGATAACGTTTATGCCGATCCACACCTATTGCAACAGGTTTTTCTGAATATTATTTTAAATGCTGCGGATGCGCTCTCGGATGCAGCCCGTCGGGACTCGGGGCGTTCTGAAAAATCGCTGAAGATAAGAAGCCTCAATACCGATGAGAACATTGAGCTGACATTCGAAGACACCGGGCCGGGAATTCCCGAAAAAGAACTTGGACATATCTTTGATCCCTTTTACACCACAAAGGAACCCGGAAAGGGAACCGGTCTCGGGCTCTCCGTCTCTTACCGGATTGTGGAGGATTTCAGGGGAAGCCTTTGGGCGGAAAGCCTCTCGGGCAAGGGTGCGACCATCAGAATGACCCTCCCCCTTTCAGAAAGAAGGTAGTCGAGGACAGACATGTCTGAAAATCGGGTATTGATCATCGATGACGAAAAGAACATGAGGCATATGCTTCAGATGATGCTGAATAAGGCGGGTTATACTTCAAAGACGGCTGCGGACGGATTCGAAGGACTGGAACTTCTGGACAGAGAAGGCTTTGATTTTATTCTCTGTGACCTAAAGATGCCGAAGATGGACGGTATGACCTTTTTGGAAGAGTCCAGGGAGAAGTACCCGGAGAAGACCTTTATCATGATGTCCGCTTACGGTACGGTGGATACGGCGCTGGACGCGATAAAATTGGGGGCCTATGATTATATTTCCAAACCCTTCAAACAGGATGAAGTGCTTCTAACCCTGAAAAAGGCAGAGGAAAGAGAACGGCTCAAGGAGGAAAATCAGGAACTCAAGAACAAAATAAGTGAGATCGAAAAGAAATATTCTTTTAACAATATCATTGCTCGAAGCGAGGCCATGGCAGAAGTATTTGATCTGGTTCGCAGGGTTTCAGACCATAATACCACGGTAC
>CAYNYM010000400.1:0-3980 GCA_964401325.1 uncultured Desulfobacteraceae bacterium
GCTTGTGGGCATCCAGGTCGACAACCTGGCAAAACGCCTGGCCGACACCAAGATCACGCTGGAATTGACGGAGAGGGCAAAGGCATTTTTGGCCAATACCGGTTTCGATCCGGTTTACGGGGCCAGACCCCTCAAGAGGACCATTCAGCACCTTATCCAGGATAAGCTCGCCATAAAGATCCTCGAAGGGAGCGTTTCGGAAGGGGACCAGGTGTCCGTGGATGTCGAAGGTGGCGAAATCGTCTTTCGGTAGGGTCCGTCTCGCATAACTGGCCGGTCAATCCGGCCAATAATGAGGGGTTGGCGGTGTCCCGCCCTCAGGTTGGGCGGACCTTTCAACCCCTCGATTTGTTTGCGTGGATAGGAAGAAGCTCAAGCATCGAGATCATCGAGGCCCATTGGGACGGTTAATCAGCCGCCGTTGATCTTTTGTCTCATTTTTGGCGAACACCGAAACCTGACGACCCTACGGGATTTCAGGATAATCGATTCTCCTGTTTTGGGGTTTCGCCCCTTTCTTGCCCATTTGAATTTTACCAGGAATCGACCGAAACGCGATATCTTGACGTCCTCTCCCTTTTCCAGGGCCTTCGCGATGATGTCGAAGATGGCCGTTACAAGGGCATCGGCGCGTTTTTTTGACATGATGTCATAGTCAAATTCGGGAAAAAGAGATCGCTGTCTATCCTTTTTGGGTTTCTTGAATCGAACGTTCTCCGTCACATCCTTTGAAATATCACCCTTGTTCAACGCCCTGTTCCTCCCCTCTGAAGGGAAATAGCCTTTGATACTGATTAGTTATTGGAAAGACATGGCATATCTGATAAGATTTGTCAACAGGTTGACCGGTTGAGTACCCAAGGGGCCTGAAGCCTTTGGGGCCTTGCCGCAACAACAGCCAAAACGGGCAATGGTGACCGGAAAAGGAACACCTTCACGATGCGGACTTCATTTCATCCCAGGTTAATCAACCCTCCCTTCTCGGATCCTGGTCTTGTTCTCTCGTTTCTTTTTCAGAAACGGGCGCTCCTCTTTGATCTCGGCGACCTGTGCCGGCTCTCGGCAAGGGAGTTGCTCAAGGTGACTCACGTCTTTGTCTCGCATACCCACATGGACCATTTTGTCGGTTTCGATGCCCTTTTGCGGCTGTTTTTGGGGCGCGACAAAGAAGTCCACCTTTTTGGTCCTCCGGGAATATTTTCAAATGTGAGGGGAAAGCTCTCCGGGTATACGTGGAATCTCGTTGATGATTATCCACACAATTTTCGTCTGAGGGTCACGGAGGTCGGCCCAGCCACCCTGAAAACCCGGGTCTATCACTGCCGGGACCGTTTCAGGCCTGAGGCTGCAACGGAGAACAGGGGTTTTTCACGGGTCCTGCTAAATGAGCCGCATTTTCGCGTCGAAGGGGTCCTTCTCGACCATCGCATTCCCTGTCTCGGCCTTACGGTGGTGGAAAATTACTACGTCAATATCAATAAAGAGGCACTCAGGGACTTGGGGCTTTCCACGGGGCCCTGGCTGACTCGCTTCAAAAATGCCCTCTACGAAAATAGCGATCCCGACCGTGATTTTAGCGTGACCTGGGAGCAGGGGGGGGAGGTCATAAAGCAACAGGAGTTCCGGTTGGGTGACCTGATAGAAAAGATAGCTAAGATTTCTCCGGGTCAAAAGATAAGCTATGTTACGGATGTCGAAGGGAGCTCGGAAAACAAGCGTAAGATCCTTGATCTTATCCAAGGTTCGGATCATCTATTCATCGAGGCGACCTTTTTGGATCGCGATCGGGATCTGGCCAGGAAAAAAAAACATCTTACGGCCAGGGAAGCGGGGGAAATTGCAAATGCGGCCGGCGTGAAGCGCTTCACCCTGTTTCATTTTTCTCCGCGATACACCGACCGCCCTGAAGAAATCCAGACGGAAGCCCTGAAGGCCTTTCAGGGCGTTGATCAAGATAGACGCTGAGGGCTATTCTTACAGTGCGGCCACCACGGCCGAATGGATGCGGGTGTTCGAGGCTACGATGTCGCTCTTATAAGGGGTATAGCGGTCGCCTTTGTAGGTGCTGATCTTGTGCCCCCTGCTTGGGAAAGGATGATCGTGCCTGCAGCCGTATTCCAGGTTTTAAGGCCTTGTTCCCAGAAACCGTCGAATGTGCCCGCTGCCACATAACAACAGGTCGAGAGCCGGGGAGCCCGGTCTCCTTACCCCCTGGGCCTGGACGATTAGTCACTTAAACCGATTATTTGTAATTTATCTTCAGCCGTGCACGCAGATTCACCCCTTGGGAATCTCAAGGATAAAACGACGGAGGACTGGCCTGCCCGCAAGGAAACATCTTGACAAGCAAATCATGAGATGGTAAATACGAAAATTTCGATCTTTGGATCTCCTTGTTCCGTTTACAGCGTAACAGGTGAGCCTTAAGCGGGACCAAATATTTTCTCGGAATGGGAATAGCCCGAAAGGAGAAAGCAGTTTATGAGACATTATGAGACCATCTATATCATCAACCCCAATATGGTGGATGATACGTATCAAGAGGTCATCGCAAAGTATAACGACATCATCGAGAAAGAAAAGGGTATCCTTGTAAAAGTCGATGAATGGGGTACCCAGAAGATGGCCTACGATGTCGGAAAATTCGACAGGGGGTCGTATGTCCTGATCGAATATTGCGGTTTATCGGGGCTGACGGCCGAACTCGAAAGATACTTCAAGCTTGATGATCGCATCCTCCTGTACCAAACGGTAAAACTGGCCGACACCATTGATCCTGAGGAATTGCTCCTCAAGGAGGAAGAGGCCAAAAAGGCACGTGAAGCCGTCCTTGAAAAGAGGAGGCCGGAACCGGAGAAGGTCCCTGAGAAGGAACCGGCCAAGAAAGAGGATTCGACTCCCGAAGCAAAAGAAAATGAAGCAACCGCGAGCGAGGTGAAAAATGGCGTTCAATAGAGGCAAACGCAGGACAACTTATCACAGAAGGAAGATCTGCCGGTTTTGTGCAGACAGCAATCTGAAGATTGACTACAAGGACCCAAAGACACTTAGATTCTTCACCACGGAACGCGGGAAGATCATTCCTCGCAGGATTTCCGGTAACTGTGCAAAACACCAGAGGGTCCTGACGGTGGCCATAAAAAGGGCAAGGAACATTGCTCTTTTACCCTTCACCACGTCGACTGTCAGGTGATAGGGGCAACGAGCCGGGATATCCTCGAACGATGGCCGTCAGGTTTTAGTCATATTGCCTTTTCGTTGGAGTCATGAGATCAATTGATGCATTGGGGTGTGTCGGCTCAGCCATTATTCTAATCTTAGCCTCAGCGTGGATTCCGCTACTAGGACCTTTTCTTAGCCTTCTCACACCATTACCCTTTCTTTACTATGCCACCAAAATGGGTCTTTTGGCAGGGCTGAAGATTGCTGTCATCACGGGCATAGTCGTTGGTCTGATTACCAATATGGCCGGATACCCGCAGCTGCTAATGCTCTATCTGGAGCTAAGCATGCTGGGCATGGTAATGGCCGCGATCTACAGAAGGCCGGTCTCTTTCGGTCGTGCCGTGTTTTGGGGAACGATATCCATGCTCCTCATCGGCATGGTCATGATTGTGTCGATCGGGCTGACAAAAAATTTGGGACCGTCGGCTTTGATCCTGGATTATTTTAGAAGCAATCTGAGCGAGACGATCCAGGGCTACCAGAGTATGGGGTCTGAGCAGGAAGGCACCCTCAAATTGCAGGAATATGTCAATGCAATGGTTGCACTCATTGCCAGGATCTATCCTGCACTGGTGATAATCGGCACGGGATTCATCGTTTGGCTGAATATGGTGATCAGCAGGCCCCTCTTTCGGGCGACCCATCTCGATTATCCCGATTTAGGCCCGAAGGATCGATGGTGCGCTCCGGGGCGCATGGTTTGGGCAATGATCGGAGCTGGTTTGTATTTATTTTTACCTCTTCCAGGGCTAAAA
>CAYNYM010000401.1:0-3972 GCA_964401325.1 uncultured Desulfobacteraceae bacterium
TCGGCATCGTCATCGGGGTGGCCGCGGTCATCACCATGGTGACCGTGGGCAACGGCGCCACAGCTAAAGTAACAGCGGATATTTCAAAGCTTGGCAGCAACCTTCTTCAACTGCGACCCGGACAAGGCCATCGCGGTCCCGGGGGCGCGAGGACAAAGTGCAAAGACTTTGAAATGGCCGATGCAACGGCTGTAGAACGGGACATTCCCGGACTCAAAGCGGTGGCACCCATCACCAACAGCGCCGGACAGGCGATTTACGGCAACCGGAACTGGTCCACCAGCGTCACGGGAAGCACGAATGCCTTTATGGAGGTCCGTGACTGGAAGCTTGGATCCGGTCGAGGGTTCACAAACGGTGAGATGCGGGCCGGTAAGGCCGTATGCATCCTCGGCAAAACCGTGCGCAATGAGCTCTTCGGCGGCCAGGACCCGTTGGGCGCCACGATCCGCCTTCGTAAGATCTCATTCAAGGTCATCGGCGTATTCGAATCCAAGGGCCAGTCCGGTTTCGGAACGGATCAGGATGACTTTGTACTCATCCCCCTGCGCACCCTCCAGCGGCGTCTTGCAGGAAACACGGACGTCAAGGCCGTCTTCGTCTCGGCGAGAGAGGGCGTTTCCACATCCAAGGTCAAGGCGGATATCGAGCACTTGATGCGGGAGCGTCGTCACATCGCGGCCGGCAAGGAAAATGATTTCAATGTGAGAGATATGCAGGAAATAGCGAGCACCCTGACCGGCACGACCCGTGTTCTCACCGGCCTGCTGGGCGCCGTAGCCGCCGTGAGCCTGCTTGTAGGCGGCATAGGCATCATGAACATCATGCTCGTGTCGGTGACCGAGAGGACACGAGAGATCGGCACCCGGCTGGCCATCGGGGCCCTGGAGAGGGAGGTGCTGATGCAGTTTCTCGTGGAGGCGGTCGTGCTCTCTTCCTTCGGTGGTATTTTCGGTATCGCTATCGGGCTCGGGGCCGCCGCCTTCGGCGCCCATGCACTCGGGGTCCCCTTTGTATTCAATGCGCAGATCGTCCTGATCGCCTTTGCCTTTTCGGCAGCCGTAGGCGTCCTCTTCGGCTATGTCCCGGCTCGAAAGGCCGCCCGAATGGACCCCATCGAGGCCCTGCGACACGAGTGATTAAAGGTAAGACAATGCATGAGGCATCGTACCGAAAATCGCCTCAAAGGTTTGTCATGGGGTAACTGTTCAGGTTGTTTAGGCTGTAGGCTAAAGGCTATTCGTTTCCAAACCCTTCGCTATCCGCGCATTGATCGAAGCAGGGCGCCCAAAACCTTCTCGGCTTCCACAATACATTTCTTCTTTGGGAAATGGTTGCTCGATATGTGATCACGCATATTCCCTTCCTGCGGTACCTCACGGCCTAAATGCCTACAGCCTATCTAGCTGAGTAGGTACAAAAATCAAGTTTAAAGCTAAAGAGAAACTTCAAATGGCCGATATACAAATAGATACCTTGATATTTTGTAAACAACCGTTTTGGGCAGACTTGCATAGTGTAATATCCTGACGTCAATTATGACATTAGCAAAGATAAATAAGGTTCAGAAAAAGGACCCTGACCATGACCTTAAGGTTGAGGCCAGGCAAATTTTGGTTGCCCTGAACGGCGCCTTCAAAAAGATTCTTTTATATCCCCAAGATCATGTCATCTACCAGACCTCTCTGAAATCCCTAAAAAATGCTTTGGATCATTTTCTCCATCAATATGGGAACCTTGCACTAAGAATCGACAGGAACAAGATACACTACAAGGATGAAGTGGTTCACGAGGGCCCCATGAACGAGGAGAATCCGGCATTCATCCTGTTTCGTGACGGAATCTACTACCTCGAATTCCAAAAATCGATAGAACTGTGGGAAATTCACACTCTTCTGGAAATACTGAAAAAAAATCAAGTCCTCACCGAAGACGCAGAAGACGATGTTGTCACGGCCCTATGGGAACTGGAGTTGCCCTCCTTGCGTTATAAAGCGGAAGATTTGGCTTTCGATACAGGCGAAGACTTTGAAATCCCTGAATTGGGCGATTTTGAAGCAGCCGAAGACGACCCGGATTCCCTGACGGAAGAGGCTGATGATGCTGAACCGGACCCATCAATTCAAATCCCGATTCATGACCGAAATTTATGGGAGATCACACCAGAAGATCAAGAGCATCTTCGAAATATGCTGGTAGCAGAGGAAAACTGGAAACGCATCGAATACGTCCTCTATATACTGCTGTATATTCTTCAGCAGCAGACAAAGCCTGATAACTTCTCTGAAATCATGGCCACTTTAAACCCGGAACTTCAAGACGCCATGAAGGACCAGCAGTATCAAAGTGTCTACAACACTCTAAAGATATTGAGAAAAAATCTCGACCTCCACAAAGCCCAAAACCACTGGACCATTTCCCTGCTCGAGGATTTTTTTAAATCACTTTCCGGGAAGGCGTTTCTGAACGTCATGCAAAATGATTGGCACCGCATTGCCCGGTGCGATCCGCAAAACCTCGCCTATTTAAAACAAGCGTTGCTCTTGCTCAATTCGGATGCCATCGACACCCTCGGCCCCATGCTTCTCGAGACGGAATCGAACCTGACCAGGAAAATGCTCATGGCGGTCATCGGGGTTCTGGCGGAACGGGAATTCGAGCACTTGGGAAACTTATTATCGTCTTCAAATACAGACATGGTCAAGATGCTGGTACACGTCATGGGGTCCATGAAAAGCGAGCAGTCTTTTAAACGCCTGATCGAACTGCTGCGCCACGACTCGGGAGTCATCCGGAAGGAGGCTCTAAAGGCGGTTATCAGCCGAAATCCGGATGCTATCGGCGAATTGTCCTGGTTGATGGATGACCCTGATGAAGACATTCAACAACTCTTTTTGAAATATGCGGGTCAACAGCGCAATCTAAAAACAGAAAGGTCCCTGCTCAGTTATCTTGAAAAGCACCGCATCCGTTCCGGCAACAAACAATTCCTCTTCCGGGTTTACACTTCCCTAGGGAGATGCGGGTCGGACGCATCCGTACCCTTTTTGAAAAAAGACCTATTTTTTCTGCCCCGGCTGGGTATCTTGAGATTGAAGAGATCCTTGCGCCGGCAAGCCGCGGCATATGCTTTAAAAGCATTGAAAACCGAAAAAGCCGAATCGATGCTGGAAAGATTATCGAAGAGCCTTCGTTCCAATGTCAATGAAGCCTTTCTGTCCAGGACGAATGAGTAGGCCGTATCATGACCCTGCAAACTGCCAATGACATCTCGAAAAGACCCAATTTCTCTGGAGGCCAGATCCTGAAAGAAATGGCCAGGCTCATCCAGATTGCCAAGCTCTATGAAGACAACAACAAGTTGATCATCGACGCTGTCAAAGCTTTTAAGATGGCCGTGAAGAAATCGAGCAACGGCAGCAGCCATGTCTCGCTCCAGATTTCCAACGGACGCTTTTTTCTTCAGGAGGAAAAGCTTCCCCTGCTTCGAAAGGATGCCCGGCTTTTCAATCAGATGCTTCAGTTTTTCGAAAGGCGTTCCATTTTCGGCTTTCACTTCGATGCCGAGATGAAAGATGCCGATGCAAAAGGGGTCCTGACATTTGTCCGTCTCCTGAGCCTCTCCTATAAGCATGATGATCCTTCCGAATGGCTCAAGACGGAATTGGAAAAATGCGATATTCACTGGCTGGCCGTTATACAGGAATCCACGCTGGACCCGGGTGACGAGTCCCTGGAATCGGAGATAGAATGGTCCGAAGCACTCCAGCGAAAAAAAGAGGCGGCTAAAAAGACGTATCACTATGCCTTGGACTCCATAAAGGAAGTGGCTGAAAAACTCCTTTCAGAGAAGGAAACCGGCATCAGGAAATCCGTTCGCATGGTTCAGCAGATGGTCGACATCATAACGGAAGACGATACGACCTTTTTTTCACTCAGCACCATCCGCATGTATGACGACTACACCTT
The DNA here is from genome assembly GCA_964401325.1 of uncultured Desulfobacteraceae bacterium. GTDB lineage: Bacteria > Desulfobacterota > DSM-4660 > Desulfatiglandales > HGW-15 > CAYNYM01. Next base: position 3,970 of record CAYNYM010000401.1, read on the forward strand.
CAT
>CAYNYM010000402.1:0-3917 GCA_964401325.1 uncultured Desulfobacteraceae bacterium
GCGTTGTATGGCAACGGCCCACAGCGGGGCGGTCCTTCTGATCATCATTGTGTCCCTGGTGATTCTTGCGGCCCTGGGCGCCGCCATGGTTACCCTGACCTCCACCACCGCCCTGAATCCGGTATCCGTCAATGCCTCGACCAGGGCCTATTATCTGGCAGAGGCCGGATTTCGCTATGCCGCCGTAAAATACGGGCAGGGCACGGCCATGATGGAAAACCTCAACGCTCAGAGTTTTTCGGTGGCGGCCGACCAGCACTTTACCCTGGCATTCAGAACCCATCTCTTCGAAGTGACGGGCGGAAACGGGACCCAGACCCTGGAGGCCCGTGTGGCCTTTGGCTTCGCCCCAGACCTTGCCGTTCCCGCCCCGGGACCGGGTTATCTGAAAGTGGGGGGACGGGCGGCCGAGGTCTTTGACGGCATCGTCGTTCCCGATCCCAACGGCAACCTGATCCGATTTGTAAAAAACAGCGGGACCTGGACCGCCTCCACGGGTGAGACCGTAACGATGGCGGCCCTCAGCGACGGCACGGCCCCCTCCGAGGGGGGTGATTTGAACCTGCAGGCAGGAGGCGCGGTGGACGTCTTTCCGGACTTTAACGGGCGATTCATCGCGGACGGCAAGACCTACCGCTATTCCCGACGTGAGGTCAACCGGCTCTCGGGTGTCTACCGGGTGGACGGTGCCTGGCAGGCACCCACCCTTTCGAGCGGCGATGAAATCGTGCTCCAGCCCTATTTGGAATTACAGACCACCGGCTCCTATGGCAGCGGCACAGTCGCAACCACCCGGGAAATCGTCTACCATGTGCCCATCGCCACCGCTTCCGCCGCACCCGAGCAATGGCATGATCCCTTTGACGATACGGACAACTGGAATCCGTCTACGCTGGGAAGTCACGCTGCAGTTCTTACGGACGGCGACAATGCCCTCCAGGTGACCGGGACCCACCGCATTCCCTCGACCCAATTGGACACCAGCTCCATTTCCCTTGACTGGTCCCATGTAGGTGTGGACCTGGCCCGGGCCTGGTCCGACGGGGGGAACCTGCTGGGCTATGACGCCCAGGTCAAGATCAAGGTGGAAGACGACCCCTATTTCATGGCCGGCATTTCCTTTCGCCTGGACGGGAGTGAGAATTGCTACGGGGTGTCCCTCTTGCATTCCGCACCCGACCATGCCGACGGAATCTGGGAGGGCCTGGTCCCCATTCCCGGGCAACCCATGGTTGTATTGTGGGAACGAAACGGCGCCATCACTGGCGGCGATACCAGGTGGTTAGCCTACAGGTCTCTCTGCCCGTCGGACAATATATTTTCTTCCACCGTCTATTTTGAAGACGATCTGGAAAGCGGTCCCGGCAAGTGGGTAACCGTGGAAGCCCCCTGGGCCCGGATCACCACCGATTCCCACAGCGCCACCCACTGCTGGACCGACAGCCCCGGCGGCAATTATGCACGCAGAGCCGAAACAAGCATTGTCAGCCAAAGCATTGATCTGTCAACGGCGACCGCCCCCTCATTGAGTTTTTGGCACCATTACGCCGTCACCCCCAATCAAGACAAGGGATATGTGGAAATTTCGGTGAGCGGCGGATCCTGGGCAAGGCTTCAAACTTACCAGGGCAATCAAAATTCCTGGATCAATGAACACATCGACCTTCCCGCCTATGCCGGGCAGTCCGATGGTAGAATCCGTTTCTTGTTGGATTCCGCCGCTGACGTGCATGTGGCAGACGGTTGGTATATCGATGATGTAACGGTTTTTGAAGCGCAAATGGACTGGCCGACGATCCTGGTCCGTGTTGAAGAAAAAGTCGCAGAAACAGGCACCTTTACCGGACAGCGCGTCAATGACATCAGGGTCTTTTTCGGAGATACCGGTGCCCACGGAAGCGCCAATGCCGACCCCCTGGACTCCAACCGCCTGGCCAATCCCCGCAACCAGATCCATTGGCCTCCGGCCGATGTGGCCGACACCGACGCCACCAACGACTATTTCACCCTCGTACAGTGGAACGCCGATCTGGACCCTTCGGTCGAGCGCCTGGGAACCGGAAGCGAGCAGGATGCCATTATCCGCAGCAACACCCTGACCACGCCGTCTTCGGGCCCTTTCACCCAAGCGGAAATTGCCCTACACACCTGGGGGTGGAGTTCAAACAACACCTATTTTGATGACTTTGCCGTGCGACTGCCCGGGGATTCGACCGCTGTCGCCGGTTTTCTGCCGGCCGTTCTGGAGGAGTGACCGGTCTTTGGGGATCGAAAAGACTATTAGAAAGAAAGGGACCCGCCGTTTCCAAAGACTATTTCTTGAGGATCAGGGGTTTGGGCTCATATTGTCCCGACCGGACCTGCTCCCAGAAGGTTTTTTCGTCCTTTTGCCATTCAGATCCAAAGGCCCTGTTAAAAAATCCCCCCAGCCGTTTAAAGAGACTTTGCCAGCCGGGCTTGTGGGTAAGGGTGAGGACATCCTCCAAAAAGGGAATAATATCGGCCAATTTTTCCTTTGGGATATAGGCCCGTGCCCCCATTTCAATAGATTTTTTCAGGGCCTCCACGCTCAGGGCGTGTGCGGTCAGCATGACCGTGGGAAAACCCAGGTGTGCGGAGGCGTTGAGGAGATCAAAACCCCTGACACCCATGATGTCCAGTATCACGAGGTCGTAGCTCCAGGACCTGATGAGATGATAGGCCTTTTGATAATCCGTTGCCGTGTCAAGGGTGAGGCCTTCAAATTCCTCAAACTGCTCTTGGAGGATTTCAAGGATATCAGGCTCGTCGTCCACGGCCAGAATACGTTTATTATTCAGCGGGCTCTCCCCCATAGTGTCCCCTCCTTATCGGGCCTTTTTGAGCATGGAAGGCCTAAATCTTCTTCCCGCCCAATGGGGCGAGGATCTAAGGCACGCCAGGATCCTTTGTTTTATAGAATTGACAGCATTTTTTTAAGACTTCACCTTTTCTTTGTCAAGACGCCGACGCTCCTCATCTCGGATTTCCCGCCTCAGGAGCTTTCCGACCTTGGACTTGGGCAGCATGTCCCGGAACTCGATGTAGCCCGGCACCTTATAGGAGGCCAGCCGGTCCCGGCACCAACGAATCAGTTCCGCCCCGCCCACACCCCTGGCGTCCTCCTTGAGGACCACAATGGCCTTGATTCGCTCGCCCACCTTGGGGTCGGGAATTCCGACGACACAGGCCCCGATCACCGTAGGATGATCCTGAAGCACGGTCTCCACTTCGGAGGCAGAGACCCGGTAGGCCTTATGTTTGATGATGTCCGCCGATCGCTCCACATAGACGAGTTCACCGTCCTCGTCCTGCTTAACAAAATCGCCCATCCGATAATAGACCTTGCCGTCGAGCTCCACGTAGGATTGACTGGTCTCTTCGGGCTTGTTCCAATAGGTCTTCAGGGTGTAGGGAGAGGTCACCAGCAACTCACCGCTTTCCCCCTGGGGGACTTTGGACAGGGTCTCCGGGTCGACCACAATGCATTCCCTGCTTTTCAAGGGAAGGCCGATGGTGCTCGATTTGGGTTCCTTCTCGATGCGACTGTAAGTCACATGGCCCGCCTCCGTGGACCCGTAAACCTGATAGATGGGGAAACCCGTGTGCTCCCGCCAGCGCTTGAACACCTCCAGGGGCAGCATGTCCCCGCCACAATAACAGTACTCCAGTGAACTCAGATCATACTGTTCGAGACGATCGTTTTCAAGCATCATCCGGTAAAGTGCCGGAACACCCAGGAGCCAGCGCACACCATAACGTTGAACGCTCTCCAGGATGGCATCCACCTGGGGCACGGGCATGAGCATGGTGGCGTTTCCCTTGTTCAGCCCGAGGGCCATGAAGAGACCCAGGGCCATAATATGGAAAAGGGGATTCACGGCGATATAGACATCTTC
>CAYNYM010000403.1:0-3916 GCA_964401325.1 uncultured Desulfobacteraceae bacterium
TGGCCTTGGAGATCTCTTTCATGGAGGAAGTGAGCTCGGTCATGGTCTCGTTGGCATGTTCAACGATCTGGTTGGACTCTTTCATGATGCCGTCCGCCTTGGTGGCGTTGTCTGCATTCTGCCTGGTCATGGCAGCCATCTCTTCGAGTGACGAAGAGGTTTCCTCCAGGGATGCGGCCTGTTCCGCCGACCCTTCGGCGACCTGCTGACTGGACGAGGAGACCTGGTAGGAGCCGGAAGCCACACGGTCGGCGCCTTTTCTGAGCTCATTGATGACAAAGTCAATGGGGCGCGTAAGGGAGCGGGTAAACCACAGGGCCACCACGATGATAATGGCGATACCCAAAAGGGCGACAGTCCCGATGAGCCACTTGATGGTGTTCACGGCGGCGAAGGCTTCGGATTGTGCGATCTCGACGATCAAGGCCCAGTTCATGCCTTTGAGTTCCAGGTTGTCAAAGGCTGCCAGGACCGGTCTCCCGGAAACATCGGTATGAACGGTCCGCCCTTTCCCCCCTTTGACGGCCTCTTCAATATAGGGGGTGGAAACCTCGGACCCAATCCCGTATGAGGCGTCTCCCTCGGCATTCATTGCACTGCGCAGAGCGATATTCCCGTGGAGTTCCCCAACCAGGTAGGTTTGTCCCGTATCGCCCATCCCCTCACGCCTCTGGACTATCTCATTAATCACCTTGTTGTGCAGTTTGAGGACCAACGCACCTGCCACGTCACCCTTGGTCCCATCTTCCTGATGGACAAAAATCGGACCTGCCATGAAGGCAATGTACTGGTTGTTGGAAGGCGCATAGGGTCTAAAATCCGAAAGGGCCATATCCTTGAGGCCTTCTTGGAAACAAGGACCGAGTGCGCCTTCTTTGAAGTTTTCACCCAAGATGTCTTGTCCGAGATCCGACTCTTTTTCGACGCTGTATACGACCCTGCCGTCCTTGTTGATAAGCAATAGGTCGTAGTAGTTGTAGGCCTCCTTGAACTGGCGAAGGGATTCGGCGAAACTCTTTTCGTAATAATCGAATAATTTCTGGTTGACGACGCCTTCCTCGTCAAAGGTCATGGAGAAGTAGCCCAATGCCTCTGATACCGCACGATTGCCCGAGATAACCCTCAGGTTGCTCGTGTTCCTCAGAAAGTAATCCTGAATCTGGGCCTTCTTGACCTCTCGGATGCTTGTGAGCTGCCCGAAGGCCTGATTCGAGAGGCCTTCACTCGCCTTCATCAAAGACGTGGCACCGATGACAGAAAAGGGGATGATCCCCACAGCCAGGAATGTAACCAAAAGTTTGACACTCAGTTTCATGTTCGTGATCATGCGTAATCTCCTTGATTCAGTTCCGTTTTCGTGTGAGCTTCCAAGTGTGCAACTTCAACATTAAACAGTCTCTTCGACGTTGTTTTCCGGTCTGTCAGAAGTGAACATTTCCTCAGGACAAGCAAGAGGTATGCCGGGGCTCACGTTCATCGGCACCTGGTTGTCGTGGAATATAATAAAATCTGCTTGCAAGGGAACTTGCATTGAGTAGGCTGGAGCGGGACCGGGTCGGAATTAGAGGCATGGCGTCAACGGGTCGACATTCGATGCGCAGATATTTGACGATGTGCCTTGGGGGTAATGTCAAAGTCCAAAGCTTGACGGTTTCGTGGAAAATCAGCAATTGGACGTCAAAGTCAAAGGTTCTCACGCCTTGGCCGGATAGTTGGACCTATGTATTCGTTTAGCCTTTTAATTGACGGGGGTCAGAGTGGTTGATAAGATGATTTTCATTTTCGAAATGTTCTCGAAGGCATTTGTCGCTCATGACAACCGGGCGGTTGCACGACGAGTTGATAAGTGTTTACCTTTCATGAGAATCTCTAGAACAAATAAAGGAGGTTGACAATGTCACAGGTCAAGCAAAATTCGTCTCCTGATTTTGAGAAAGCGGTCCGAATCGGCCGCCCACCCAATATTGTTCGGCTTTTTCCTCATTCCCGGGCCCTCATTGTGAGCGGCAAGGTCATCGACCGCGCCATGATGGCCAGGGGCAAGGCCATCACCATTGCCGCCAACGGGAGAAATCACTTTGTCATTCGCGGGGCATTACAGGCCGCCCAAAGGGCCAATGCCGCCATCATCATCGAGATTGCAAAGTCCGAAGGAGGCCGGGAGGCCTACTGTGCGGTCAATTTTTGGAATATGGCCACCCAGGTGGACGCCGTTTGCAATGAGCTGGATATATCCGTCCCCGTGGCCATTCACGCCGATCATTATGGCATCAAAAGCGATAAGGATGTAGAAGTCGCCAAGACGGAGATCCCTTCTATGTTTGATGCGGGCATGACGTCCATTGCCATAGATGCCTCCCACCTTCCTGACGCTGAGAATCTCGTGGCCAATCTTACCCTCAGTCCTTTTGTCCCCAAATGGGCGGGATATGAAACCGAAGTGGGGGAGATCAAGGGCAAGGAAGGGCTTTCTACGGTTGAAGAGGCCCTCTTTTTGATCCAGGGACTGAATGCCCACGACATTTTCCCGGATTGGATTGCCCTGAATAACGGCACAACGCATGGGATCGAGGCGAGCGGCAAGGGGATCCAGGTGCCATTGACCCGAGAGATTCATGAGGCCCTGGCACGGTACAACGTATCGGGCGCCCAACACGGGACCAGCGGCAACAACTCCGAAAGGCTTCGGAAGATAGCGCAAGAAACCGCCACCACCAAGGCCAATGTGGCCACGGCCCTGCAGATGATTACCTGGGGTGTCCAGGTGAATGAATACGGAAACGCCTATCTGGATGAAAACGGCGAATTCGTCAAGATGTCCGATCAAGGCATGATGGATGACCTCTGGTCGGACATGGTGGCCTTTGCCAAGTCCAAGGAGCTAAAGGGCGGGAACTACAAGAAGCTCAATTTACCCTTTGAAAATAGGCTCTTTGCACAACCCCGAGATATCCGTGAACGCATGGTGAAAGGGGTGGAGGACTTCGTCTATGAGCTTCTGACAGAAGTCTTCAACGCCGGGGATACCGCTCCTCTTGCCATTGCGGCCATACTCGAGGCCGGATCCCATGATGTCGGTCCCAAGTCGGTCCGGCGCGATGACCCCGCCGAGTGGACGGATGAGAAGATTTTGGAAAGGGCCGCCAAAATCGGTTCGGACAAGGGGCCTGATGGGAATTTTGAGGACTAGGGTCTCCGGCTGTCCCCTTGGTGCAAAAGGCGGCCCGACAATTTCAGTGGCATCGTGAGTATGCCGACCCGGTGACCGCCTGAAGCGATCTTTCCGGGAGACATTCAGCCGATCAAACGATCGATAGGGGAGAGAAGCGACCGGGATGAGTTCACACCCATGGATCAAGGACATCAAAGAGAACGACAAGATTCAAGGTCTCTATCTTGTGAAGATGAAAAAACAGGGGGTGACCCGCAAGGGGACCCCCTTTTTGAGCCTGACCTTGTCAGATCGCACCGGTGAATTGGAGGCAAAGGTATGGGAAAGGGCGGACGCCCTCTCTCCTCTTTTCAAGGAGGGCGATATCCTGGAAGTAGCGGGTCACTCTACCTCCTACCGTAACGAGATACAGCTGACCCTGTCGGATCTGCGCATTCCGGAGCAGATCGAGGACCGAACCGTTTTCCTGGAGGCCACCCCCAAAGATGTCGTTGAGATGATGAAGACCTTGAAGGATGTCCTCAAGGCCGTAGAAGACAGGCATCTCAAGGGCCTCGTCAACCGTTTCCTTTCCGACCGGCCCTTCCTTTCCCTTTTAAAGCAGGCCCCGGCAGCCAAGAATTTTCACCACGCCTACCTCGGGGGACTTCTGGAACACACCCTTGCCGTCTGCCGGATGGCCCAATCCGTTGTCGCCCTTTATTCGAATCTAGACGGCGATTTGCTCCTGGTAGGAGCTTTTCT
>CAYNYM010000404.1:0-3913 GCA_964401325.1 uncultured Desulfobacteraceae bacterium
CCGATCAGCCATCCGGCTCAGCGCCGACGAGACCCTTTCTATTGCAAAACAACTCGTGGAAAAGCTCAATCATGAAACACCACATACGCAAATCCTGATTCCCCGAGGGGGGTGGTCCGAAGCCGATCGTGAAGGGGGGCCGCTTTATGATCCCGGCATCAACGAAATCCTCATCCACCAACTGAAGCGGGGCCTGGGCACCCGCATCGAGATCAAGGAGGTGGAACAGCATATTAATGATTCCGGTTTCGCGCAACTGGCATCCATCACCATGGACAAGATGGTTCACACCACCCTTCAGTTGCATAAAAGAAGTCGAAAATGAGGACAGGACCTCGCTGAACCACACGGTCCACAAAGTTCATGAGGAGGGGGGGGCACCGCACTCGGTCCCTAGAGGGAAGGACCCTTTGAAATAAGTGCACCCATGCCCTTGATAGGTCTCTCACCTGAAGCCAGTTGACCCAGGGTATCAAGAAAGGCCTGTGCGGGACGCGAAAGTTGTTGGTTTTTGAAGTAGGCAATGCTGACATCCAGGAAGAGCTCTTCTTCTGTGATAGGGGTAGTCGCCAATTTCCCCTCTTCGAGCTCGGCCGCGACCGATTCTCTCACAAGGAAAGAGATGCCGTCCCCCCTTTGGACAAGCTGTTTTATGAATTCCATATTGCTTGTCTCCATGAGGATATTCGGGATGAACCTGTGGCGGTTAAAGACCTCATTGATCACCTTCCTTGTTCCCGAGCCGTTCTCTTTCATGATGATCGGTTCATTGGCCAAATCCGTGAAGGATATTTCGCCTCTTCCCGCCAGGGCGTGCCCGGGCGAATGGATGAGCAGCAATTCCTCCCGGCTGAAAGGCGTGAAGTTGACATCGGGATGATTATGGGCCATGGCAATGATCGCCACCTCATTCCTGAAGCTGAGCAGACTCTGAATCATGTCAAGGGAACTGCCCTCGTCAAGGAAGATCTTGATGTCGGGATACACGCTGTGAAAATGACTCAAGAGGAAGGGCATGAAGTAACGGGCATAGGCCTTGCTGGTTCCGAGACGAAGGACGCCACGTTTCAATTCGTTCAGGTCCTCGATCACATTTTCTATCTCCATTTCATACTCGAAGATCTGACGCACATAGTGATAGAGGGTCTTTCCAGCCTCTGTAAGATAGATGCTCCTGCCATGCCTCTTGAATAGCTTGAGGTTGGAGTACTCTTCAAAGGCCTTGATCTGAGCGGTTACGGCCGGCTGTGTAATAAAGAGATCCTTGGCGGCCAAGGTGAAACTCAAATTCTTGGCCACATGATAGAATACCCGGACTTGATTGAAATTGAGCATCGGGGCCGGCCTTTGGCAAAAAGGGTCTCTTATCTATTCATGCCTTCTCGCTGAAAGTAGATCGCTGATTGCTCTCATTGAAAAAGAACCGTTTCCGGATGAGCACTCGTGATGATACGTGTTGAATAAGACTCAATTATAGGTCATTCTTATTTATAATTTCAAGTTATAAATGCCATAAAAAATATGAAATTGACATATTTTCTCAAATAGGTGAATCATAAAATCAGGACGATTGCACCACTACCTATCTCCCATGCAAAAAAAACGATTTAACCCGGGCCAGAGAATCTACGGTAGCATACGATGGATTCCCTGCAGCATGGACAGCCCAAGTCGAGCCTTTAACGTTTTCACCAATAAGCAGTTTATGATTGCAGACAGGGTCAGGAGTGATCCAAAAAACTTGTTTGTGCAGGCAACCTGGTCATGAACGGGATGGTTGATCAGGAATCAAGGACCTTATCATCTTATTAAAAGGGGGGTTATGGAATGAAAGACCTGAGGGATTATATCGCGACATGTGAGGAAGAGGGAGAACTTCACAGGATCAAGGCCGAGGTGGACTGGGATCTTGAATTATCGCACATTGCCAAGCTCAATGAGGAGAAAAAGGGTCCGGCTCTCCTTTTCGAGAATGTGAAGGGTTACGATTCCCCCGTTATTACAAGCACCTGCACTACTACCTCGAGACTATCGATCATTATGGGCATGCCGAAGACATCGACCCTGGTGGACCTCTACAGACATTGGGTGGAAAAGGGGCAGACCAAAATTGCACCCAAACTGGTCGACACCGGCCCATGCAAGGAAAACAAGATGAGGGGTGACGAGGTAGATCTTTTCAAATTTCCGGTCCCAAAGTTCTTTCCTTTGGACGGGGGCCGATTTTTCGGAACGGCCCACTCCGTCATCACCAAAGACCCGGAATCGGGCTGGGTAAACGTCGGCACCTACCGGCTTCAACTGCTGGAGAAGGACAAGCTGGGCACCCAGTTCATCAAGGGGAAGCACTCCGACCTCATGTTGAAGAAATACCAGGCCATGGGAAAACCCATGCCCGTGGCGGTGGTAGTCGGCGCCGATCCCCTGATGTTTCTTATGGGTGCAGCCAGGCTCTCCGCATTTGAATCCGAATACGACCTGGCCGGCGCCATCAGGGGTGAGCCAATCGAGGTGGTACAATGCGAAACCAACGACCTGATAGTCCCCTCCACGGCGGAAATCGTGGTGGAGGGTGAGGTAGATGCCGACGCCTTCATGCCCGAGGGCCCCTTTGGCGAGTATACGGGCTATTACTCGGGAGTGGGAACGGATGACAGGAATTTTATCAAGGTCAATTGCGTGACCCACCGCAACAGCCCCATATTCATGTCCACAACCGTGGGGCGGGCCGTGACCGACACCCATATGACCATGGCCCTTACCTATGGCGCCACCCTGTGGCAACAACTTGTGGACATGAGAATCCCCGGCATCCAAGCTGTTTACTGCCCGCCAGAAGGCTCGGGGCGCTTCCTGGCCATCATCTCCATGAAACAGATGTACCCGGGACATGCCGATCAGGTGCTTACGGCGGCCATCTCGACGGAAATGGGGGCATACGGCCTTAAAACAGTTATCGTCGTGGATGAGGATATTGATCCATGGGATATCTCCCGGGTCATGTACGCCCTAAGCTTTCGGTTCCAACCCAACAGATCACAGGTCATCAAGAGGGGCAGGTCCACCCCCCTTGATCCTTCCCTCCCCTTGGGGGCAAGGGAAATCACGGGCCGTCTGCTGCTGGACGCAACCATCCCCTACGACTGGAAGGAAAAGCCCCTTCCCATACAGCTCGATCCCGGTATGATCGAAAAAGTGCGCAAAAGATGGGCCGAGTTGGGATTCGAGGATTGAAGACAACGCCGCTCGGCGGCACCCGCAGTGAGCACCTGACAGGGGGTTTTCATCCCAACTCACTCTTTAACCCTTGGGAATACCCACTTGAAATGTGGCCCTAGAATCCCACACATGGACAGAGGGCATTCCCGAAGCAAGCTTGAGCAATGATCCATCGGATATCCCATACGGGGGACTACCGGAGCATCGGACTGCTTGCTCTTTCCTTATTAGGCGCCAAATGGGAAAAAACAAATATCCCAAGAAAGAGACGAAAGGTCTACAGTCTGGAGGTGACACATGACCATCGCACTGATAGGTATGCTCGACGAAAGGGAAGAGGGTCTCCGACTCATTAAAGAACGTATTGAGGCAAAGGGTCACAAAACCATCCTGATCGATATCAGCATAGGAACGGGGGCCATTGATTCTCACCTCAAGGCAGACATTGCCTCCGACGAACTGGCCGAAGCCGGCGGCACCACCCTGGATGCGGTCAGAAAAATGCTGGCCAGGGAAAGAGATAAAGCAACCTCTGCCATGGCCGAGGGGTTGGGTCAGAAACTGTTGCAGCTTTTTCAGGCCGGAGACATCACGGGCGTGATTGCCGTTGGAGGAATGACGGGGACCTTCATTACGCTCACAGCCATGAAACACCTGCCTTTCGGAGTACCTAAACTTCTGATTTCAAGTGTGG
>CAYNYM010000405.1:0-3913 GCA_964401325.1 uncultured Desulfobacteraceae bacterium
TGCGCGGATAGCGAAGGGTTCGGAGACTAATAGCCTTTAGCCTAAACAACCTGAAGAGTTACAAAACCCTTATTATTTCAAGTCGCATATTTTAATGGATCTCCCGCCTTTGCCGATGCATGGTTAGTGGCCCAAAACTTACTTGGGGAGTGTTGTCATGTCCTTAAAAAAAATCGTCGCCGTCCCGGCGGGCCTCTTCATAGCCCTTGCCGCCGCCGTGATCATTTTCATCACCACCTACGACTTCAATCAGCTCAAACCCCTGGCCGTGCGCCTGGTAAAGGAAGCCACCGGCCGCGATCTGACCATCGGCGGCAAAATCAACTTCAAACTGCGTCTCGATTCCGGCCTGACGATCGGTGATGTGCACCTTCAAAACGCCCCTTGGGGATCGCAATCCGACATGCTCACCGTCAAACGGCTGGACGTTCGGGTAGGGCTCATCCCCCTGCTTGCAAGGCGCGTGCGCCTGAAGCGATTGGTGTTCATCGAACCGGACATTCTTATCGAACGCAACAAACAGGGCGAATTCAACTTTGCGATGAATGCCCCCGACAGGGACAAAAAAACGGCCCGCCCGACCGGGGAAAACGCCGGGTTCAGCTTGTCCGTGGGCCGGATTCGAATTGAAAAAGGGCGGATGTCTTATCGGGATGCAACGGCCCCGCGACCCTAAACCCTTAAAATCGATGACGCGGATATCTTTGAGGAAGCATTCGCGGACATGCTCAAAGTAACCCTCAGGGGCCAGTTCAATGCCCGTCCGCTGGAGATAAAAGGACGGGTGGGCGATATTCTGGGGGTCCGATCGTCCAAGCAACCCTGGAAAATGGACCTGGCCTGTCGGTTGGCGGAAACCACGGTTGGCCTGAAGGGATCGGTCCGCGACATGGCCGGGCTCAGGGGCCTTGACGCGGCGGTCGACATCAAGGGCCAGTCCCTTCAGGGACTGGTATGCTTTTTTGACAACGCCCCCTTTCCGCCCCTCGGCAAATTCGGCCTCCGTTTCAGGGTGACCAACCCCGCCCCGGGTCTGTTTCGGGTGGACGATCTGCAGGCAACGGGCGAGGGAATGGCACTCTCAGGAAAGGGCGAGGTCAAACTGGGAGGCAAGCGACCGGGTCTGGCCCTGGACTTGACCGCCCCCACCCTGGACACGCGCCCCGTCATGGCGGCTCTCAGCACCCCCCATGCACCGGGTGAGGTGTCGAAGAGAAAAGCCGGCACATCCCAAATCAAGAAGGATAAGGTCTTTTCCCAAACACCCTTTGCCCTGGGCCATCTGCGTGCGGCTGATATCCGTTTCGATCTGAAGACAGGCACATTCATTACGCCCGGACTGGCCGCCGAAAACCTTCACATAGGAGGTGAATTGTCAAACGGTCGGTTGACCGTGCACTCCTTCAAGGCCGTTGCCGGCAAGGCGGGCACCCTGGACGGACAGATCGACCTCCGGACCAAGGGCCGGCAGCTCGCCCTCACCGCCCGATTCAAGGTTGACCAGGCCGACCTGAAAACCATCTGCAAAACCATGGGCAAAAAGAGCCCGGCAACCGGCCTCCTGGACTTGCGCCTGGATCTGGCCGGGGACGGACGGTCCGTGGCCGAACTGATGGCAGGTCTGGACGGCATGATCGAGGTCACTATGGGCAAAGGCCGCCTGAACGCCACCAATATCGATTTTCTGGGCGGCGACCTGACCAACGGCATTCGGGATGCGCTCAACCCGCTGAAAAAGAAACGCGACCACACGCCGGTCAATTGTTTCGTAGGCCGTTGCGATATTCGAAACGGCCTGGCGACCCTGTCGGCCCTGGTCCTGAGCACCCCTGAAACCACCCTTTTGGGGGAAGGAATCATCGATCTTGGCACGGAAAAGTTGCATGTCGGGATGCAGACCGTTCCCTCAAAAGGCTTTTCGCCGGTGACACTCTGCCTGGGAAACCTGGCACGCCCCTTTGAATTAGGCGGCACCCTCGCCCATCCGCGACTGGAACTGGACGCGATGAAAAGCACGGCGACCATGGGCAAGGCACTTGGCGGGATAGCCGTCTTCGGTCCCTTCGGAATCCTGGCCGCCCTGGCGAGCACGGATTCCGACGACGGCAACCCCTGCGTGAGGGCCCTCGAAAGGGCCCGGGCGCAGGCCGAGGGCGCAGGAGAAAAGGCGCAGGAAAGGGGCGTGGTGAAAAAGGCGGTGGGCATGGTCGGCTGCGCGGCCAAGGGCGTCGGCAATGCACTCAAGGGGCTTTTCGGAAAGGAGATGAATTGACGGAAAAAGATTGAGAGAGGGCGGCAATCTCTTGGAAAAATAGGCGCACATCCTCTCAATCCTTTCCCCCCCCGGAGGCATGAATCCTCATTTTTCAAGGATGATCCTGCAGTCCGCCACAGTGGCCCCGTTTCCTTCCGAATGGACAAGAAGCGGATTGATATCCATCTCCTTGATTTCGGGATGGTTCATGGCCATATCAGAGAGCCCGACCAGCAATTTTTCAATCTCCCCGACGTCCGCCTTGGGTCTTCCCCTGAATCCCTGAAGCAGTTTGTGTCCCTTGATGCCCCGGATCATGCGGAAGGCCGCATCCCTTCCAATCGGGGCCAGGCCAAATTTCACGTCCTTGAACACCTCCACAAATATGCCGCCCATACCGAACATGAGCAGGGGCCCGAAAATGGGATACCGATTCATACCGAGGATCACCTCTTCACCCGGAGGGGCCATTTTTTGAACCAGCACACCCTCGATGACGGCCCCTTTACTATTGGCTTTGGCGCTCTCAACGATTTTGTCGAAGTTCCTCTCCACATCCTTTTCACTCTTGACGTCCACCATGACCCCACCGACATCGGATTTGTGTAAGATCTGTTCGGAGACGACCTTCATGACCACGGGAAAGCCGAATCGCTTTGCGATCGCAACCGCTTCTTCCGGATTGCGGGCAAGTTCCGTGGGGGGGACCTTGAACCCGTAGCACTTCATCAGATCCAGCCCGCCCAGTTCACCAAGGTAATATTTGCCGGCATCAAGGTTTTTCCTAATGATGGCCCCGGCACGTTCCGTGTCGTGCTTGAGCGTGAAAGGTTCCAGCCGTTTTCGATTCAACCAGCTTGCGTAGCGGTACAGGGCTGCAAAGGACTTTGCCGCATCCTCAGGAAATTTGAACACGGGATAGCCGTGTTCCTGCAAGAACCGAACGCCCGGGGAGACGTCGACGATGCCCATGAAACAGCACAGGATGGGTTTGCGAGACCCGCGGGCCACCTGAACGATGGCCTCGGCCGTTCCGAGGGCATTGGTCATGGACTGGGGCGTGAGGATGACCAATACCCCGTCCACGCCGTCATCCTTGAGGACTGCCGACAAGGCATCCTGGTAGCGGTCCTGGTTGGCGTCCCCAATCACATCCACCGGGTTGTGCAGGTTGGCGGTGGCCGGGAGCTGGGAGGCCAGGGTTTGGACGGTCTTTTGAGAGAACTGGGCCAGTTTGAGCCCCGAGGTTATGGTCATGTCGGTGGCGACGATGCCCGGACCGCCGGCATTGGTCACGATCGCCATCCGGTTTCCCGTGGGCAGTTTTCTACTGAGCTTTCCCAGGGCGGTCTCCTTCTTAAAGGTAAAGGAGCTCGCGAAATCAAAGAGTTCGTTGATGGAATTGGCCCGAATGATACCTGATTGCTCAAAAATGGAATTGTACACGGCCTCTGACCCCGCCAGCGCCCCGGTGTGGGAGGCCGCCGCCCTGGCACCGGCCGCCGTTCTGCCGGATTTGATGACGAGCACGGGGGTGCGCCTGGACCCGGAGGTGATCTTTTTCACGGCTTGGATGAATTCGGGCCCTCGCCTGAGTTCCTCCAGATAGATCATGATGACTTCGGTATCCAGGTCCTCATGCAGATATTGCAGGAGATC
>CAYNYM010000406.1:0-3903 GCA_964401325.1 uncultured Desulfobacteraceae bacterium
CTTCCGGAAGGAAAAAAATCAGGAGCATCAATATGATTCCCAGAATCATGGTCCAGTATTCGGTGTATATCCCAACCATCGTCCTTAGGGATACGATGATGCCGGCTCCCAGCATGGGGCCCAGAAATGAAAACCATCCTCCCAAAAGGCACATGATCATAACTTCCATGGAGAGAGTCCAGAACAGCAGGTCAGGGAACACCGACCCCTCCACAACCACAAAGAGACTGCCGGCAACCCCTGCAAAAAAGCCGGCGATCACCAACCCTATCAGTTGGTGCCGTTTCACGTTGATGCCGACGGCTTCCCCTCTTTCCGGATTATCCCGGATGGCCTGAAAGGCCCTCCCAAAGGGTGAGTTTATGATAAGAAACATGAGGATCAAACAGAGCGCGGTGACAATAACCGTAAAATAATAGGAACCCCTGCCGGATGAAATGATCTCGGGCAAAGGAATGCCATGGATACCGTCATCCCCCCCGGTAAAGGAATACCACCTGAAGACAATCGCCCAGACCAGGGAGCCCAGGGAAAGTTGGAGCATACCGAAATAAAGCTTGGAAAGGCGAATGCAGATGAGTCCCATGACCAGGCTCACCAGGGCCGCGACAACAGGGGCGGCAACAAAGCCCATCCATGCCGGAAGACTGGTTTTGGTCAACATGAGCGCGGCACCATATGCCCCCACGCCGTAAAAGACGGCATGATGAAACTGATACATCCCGCCGAAACCCAGGACCAGATTAAGACTGGTCGCAAGCAGGCCCGTAACCAGCATGAGCGCGATCATGTAGACATAGAACCTCGAGAGGAAAAGGGGAAAAACCAGAAAAAGGACCAAGCCCAACAACATCCATCCAAGCAATTTTCGGCTGATCAATCCGCTGAACAAGATGCGTCCTCCTTACCACGTGGATTTGAGCAGTCCCTTGGGACGAAAAATGAGGACTGTAACAACGGCGACATAAGGAAACACGATGGCAAACTGGGGCCATACAAGAATACCGATAGAGTCCGTTAGTCCAAAAATCAGCGCTCCGAGCAGGGCGCCCCAGATGTTCCCCAGCCCCCCGATAATGACGATGAGGAAGGCCTCGATAATAATCGTATGATCCATGCCCTGTGTAATATTCTGAGTAGGGGCGACCAGGGCCCCGCCGAGCCCGGCAAGAAAGCAACCAATGATGAATACGGAGGCAAAAACCCAACTCACGTTGATGCCCACGGCCCCCACCATTTCCCTGTCAACCGCCGCAGCCCTCGAAATCTTCCCGATTTTGGTCTTGTTCGTGAGAAGCCACAGACCAAGAGCGACAAAGGGGCCGAGAACAAGAAGGAAAAAGTTGTAACGAGGAAAAGGAAGGCCGGAAAAAGAAAAGGAACCCTGCAAAAAAGCCGGAGCCGTGATGGATCGGTAGTCTGATCCATAGACAAGTTTTACCAGATCAGCGAATACGAGCGAAAAAGCGAAGGTGAAAAGCAAAAGCATCAGGTGCTCCCGTTCATAGAGGTGGCAGAACAGCACCCTTTCGACGATGAGGCTTATCAGGGCCACCCCCAACGGCGCCAGGATCAGCGCGAGCCAGAATCCCGCACCGGATCCTATAACCGTGGCAAAGGTGAACGCCAAAAAAGCTCCGATCATATAGAGAGAGCCATGGAACACATTGGGGATCCTGAGCACCCCTAGGACAAGGCTCAGGCCGGAGGAGACAATAAAGAGGATGGTCGTTCTGCTTAGACCCACAAGGATCTGCTGGGCCAGGGCGGAGAGCGTGACGGTCGATGCCATTTCCATCTCTGTTCCTTTTGATTTTCTGAGGGTTACGACGGTTCGTTATGCTTCCTTTTTAGATCTTTTCACCTGCATTCCCCTTTTGATACCGAGATCTTTGGCATGGACGCGGTGGCATTACTTCCCACGCAGTTTCTTGATCTCATCCACCGACGGCATCAATTCTTTGCCTGGAATGGTGACGATATCGGCAGAGATCAGGAACTCATATTCGGGGACCTTCTTGGTGTAACCCATAAACATGGGCAGCATGGCCTGATGGTCAAAGTCTCGCATGGTGACCTTGCCCACCGGGCTGTCCACAACCATGCCCTCAAGGGCATCAATAAACTTTTCCGTACTGATCGTTCCTGCCTTCTTATAACTTTTTTCAATAAACTTTGCCGTCAAATAACCGTAGAGTGCCCCCACCGTGGGATACCGGTCAAAGGTCTTCCTGAACTCTTCCGTGAAGGCCTTGTTTTCAGGGGTTTCGGGATAATAGAAATGGAAATTTGAGGTCCCCAGCACGCCTTCGGGCGCATTGAGGCCAAGGGGTCTTATGGTAGCCAGTTCCGTGGCGGTGTGAAGATAGAAGGGAATCTTCTCGTGCAGGCCGGTGTTCATTGCCGCCTTGAGAAAGGGAACATTGTCGCGACCGCCCGTGCAGACAATGAGCGCTTCCGGTTTGGCGGCCAGGATCGCGGTAATGTAAGGTGTGAAGTCCGGTTCACCCACCTTCCACCATGATTGGCCCAGCAGTTGAACCTCGGGTTTCACCTTTTGAAGGTTGCTCCACACGCCCTTGCCGATGGCATGCCCGTATTCGTAGTCATCTCCGGCTATCCAGTATTTGACATAGGGTTTTTTCGCGAGACCAACGGCAGCGGCCTTACCCGCCATCATGGTATTTTCCGTGATGCCGAAAACGTACCGATGACCCTTTTCCCCGGTGATCTTTGCACTCTTGGAGAACGTACAGAAAAAGGGCAATTTCTCCTTTTTGGCCAAGTCCGATACGGCAAGGGCGAGAGAACTATTAATGGTTCCCATAAGGATATCCACGTTCTCTCTCATGATCAGTTCTTTAGCCGCGCTCAAGCCGATGTCGACCTTAAACTTGCTGTCTCTGGTGACAATCTCTAACTTTCTTCCTAAAATGCCGCCCTGTGCGTTGATCTTCTCCGCGGCCACTTTGAAGGCATCCCGCACGTCATTGGTATAGGTGCTGGCCGGCCCACTGTAACAGTCCACCATACCCACCTTTATGACCTTGGCAGCATGTGCGGCAGGGCCGATCAGGACCAATCCCAGAGTCGCCACGAAACAGGCCGTCATCCACAACACTTTTCTCATAGCAATACCCCCCCTTTTTATGAATTTAAAAGATTATTAGGCATTACATTTCAAAAGAATACGCGGATAAATTGGCAAAGAACCATTTTGGAATAAGCATCTTGAGTCACACTATAGATGCCATGGCACATTAAATGTGTCAAGTCATTAATCATATGACATCTTTTTTAAAATAATTAGGATATTTTATTGCATTATTTTATCATAAATGCATTTAGAAACATGACAGATTATTATGGCCTTAACATGCCCCTTCAGGTCCATTTTTAAAACGGTCTCCTGCAATAGAAATGAAGGTTGAAGGGATCATCCGGGACCTCCAAGACGTCAACCTTGTCAAAACCCGCCTCATGGAGCATTTCGACCGCTTTCTGGCGGCCCCACATCATCCCCAACCCCATACCGCCGTTCACCAGGGCAACGGGCATACAATGCATGAGGCTGACCGTGTACAGAAACGCTCCCATAGGATGACCTCGGTTGTCGGACAGGCGACTGCTCGCCGCAATATCCACCATGGAAAACAATCCCCCCGGCCTCAACATGGCATAAATGCCCTTCAGGGCCTCCTGCGGTCTGGGCTGGTCATGAATAGCGTCAAAGGCCGTCACATAGTCGAAAGATTCCCCAAGGCCGCGGTTGTCTTTCATGGTTGCGGCATCAGTCTGCAAAAACGTCACGTTGTGAAGTCCCTGGCGTCGAACCATCATTTCACCCCTTTGAATCGCTTTTTCGGAGATATCGATACCGACAAACTCGCTTTCCGGAAAGGC